>DATBRN010000249.1:0-6859 GCA_036560225.1 Pyrinomonadaceae bacterium
GACCGTGTGTCAGACCAACTCAGCACTCAGTACTCAGTACTCAGCACTCAGTACTCAGCACTCAGCACTCAGTACTCAGCACTCAGTACTCAGCACTCAGTACTCAGCACCCAGTACTCAGCACTCAGTACTCAGCACTCAGTACTCAGCACTCATCACTTATCAGTCTGCGGCGATTGCCTTGGTTCCTACTTGGACTCGTCGTTCCATCTTCCAGCGCTTGCGTAGTTCCTTTGCATTGAAAGGAAGCCGAGCACGATCGCGCAGATTCTCGACTTCGTGCTTCACACGCGCAGCAATTAGACGGTAGGCTTCAGCGCGTGGCAGGCCCTTAGTCATCTCCTCGAGATCTGCAATTTCAAGATACCGCCCAATGCGCGCGCCAACCTTTCTATTCCTGATGACGTTTGACCCTTTTGGCATCGCGTCGTACGTGCCGTGGAGGTAAACGGGAAGAATGCCCAAGCGCGCGTGTAACGCAAGGTATCCGACTACTGGTTTGAACTCGGCCATCTCACCCGTTAGCGAGCGAGTTCCTTCCGGGAAGATGAGCGCGTTATAGCCGCGATCGAGAAACGAACTCGCATGACGCAGCGACTGCCGCAACGAGCCGGTGCGCTCCATTGGCACCAGGTTAGTAAAATTCTCCATGACCGCCCGTTTGTACTTCGTGTCAAAGAAATAATCCGCCGCGGCAAGCACTACCATGTCTTTCCCCGCTTCGCCAAGCGCCATCTTTGTCAGGCCCATGTCCAGGTGAGAAGAATGATTGGCCGCGACAATAAAGTTGGTGTGCACCGGAATGTTTGAGCTACCCTCATAATGCGTGTCGAGAAACCGATCGTAGAAAAGGCGCTGCAAAACGTCGCCCGCTCTGGTGCCCGCGCGACTGATCAACGAGGGCACGTGTATCTCGTCATCCTCAGGCCGAGACGCTTCAGAGCGTGAGCCGGCGTTGTCGCGTAATGTCGAGGCGCCCGGGCGTCGGCTAACTATGCTCGCCAGTTCTCGCAAATCCTGAACTTCATTCAATCGCTCGGGAACTGAAATTGAGCCGCCCGCATTCTCAATTGCAGTGGCCAACTCAACAAACATCAGACTGTCGAAGCCGAGATCTGCGAGCCGTGAATTTAAAGAAATCTCACTCTGCGGACGATTGGAGACATTTGCGACTATACTGATTAACCAACGATTCTCAGCGCCGGCTGACCTCTCCGTAATGGTCGAGTCGGATTTGCTACTCGCCTCCAGCGCTTGCAGCATCATTACCACCTCACCACGCTTCACTTTTCGCGTGGCCGTTCTTGGTAATTCGATCTCAGTGAAATGCAGCACTTTCACGCGTTTGTAATACGGAAGTGAAGCAGACACTTCGCGGAAATGCTCTTCGATCCGCCGTCGCAGTTCGGCCCGCGAAAGTGCAATGTCATACTCATCATCAGCCACGACAAGACACGCAACCTTTTCGCCGATTCCGTCGGGTAGCCCGACAATGCTTAATTCCTTTATGTGAGGAGAGTTCTGGTAAATCTCTTCAAGCTCGTCCGGGTAAACATTCTTGCCGTTAGTGTCGACAATAATTTCTTTGGAGCGCCCGACGAGGAATAGATTGCCATCGTCATCCAGTTTCCCCAGGTCGCCTGTGTACAACCAACGTTCGACAAGCGCTTGGCGAGTTGCGTTTTCGTCTGCATAGTAACCGAGCATCACATTGGGACCGCGGGCAATCACTTCGCCAACTCCACTGGAATCAGGATCGGCTATCTTGACTTCAACACCAGGCAAAGGCCGGCCCACACTGCCTGTTAACATCCGATGCTCCGGCCGCGTAACCGTGAGTACGGGCGAGGCCTCGGTCAACCCATAGCCTTCAAGAATCGTGAAGCCGAGTCCTTGGAAGTCCTTCTGGATCGTTTCGCTCAAAGCTGAGCCGCCACTGATGAAGTAGCGAATTCGGCCTCCGAGTCCTTCATGAATTGGATAGAACGCGATTGGTCCAAGATTGAGGGGTGTCTTGTCCCTCAGCCAGGCGTTAGCCTTGATGATTGCCTCGGCAGATTTACCAATCCAATCGCTGCGCTCGTAGAGTTTGTTTTTGATGCGGCGATGGAGCAGTTCCCACAACGCCGGCACGCCGACCATTCCCGTCACGTGACCATTCTTGATGGCCCGCGCCAGTGCGTCGCCGGTGAGTTCCGGCAAATAAGTTATCTGCGCTCCCCGGCTAAGTGGCGTCAGGAATCCAGTAGAGAACTCAAAGGTGTGATGAAGGGGCAGCACAGACAGCACACCGTCTCTCGTGGTCATGTCGAACACAGAGGAGAGCATTGAGACCATACTGGTTAGATTGCGATGCGACAGCATTACCCCCTTCGGGCGGCCGGTGGTCCCGGAAGTGAAAATCAGAGAGGCGAGCGACTGTGCTGTGACGCGTGCCGGCAAAAGCGCAATACGCTCCTCTTCCGTCTGTTCGTCCGGCAGCGCAAACACCTGATCAAAAGTCCACATTTTCGGCGACAGACCTTCTTCAGCAAGTCGTCGCGGTAACTCCGAATGTTGTTCCTGAAGTTTTTCGCTGAGGACGATTCCCGCCGCGTCGCCGGCACGCGCGAAGTTTATGATCTCCTCGAGTGAGCTTTCTGGGTCGACAGGAATACAACTAGCCCCTGTCTTCAGCACACCAAAATAAGTCATACCCCATTCCGGCGCGTTGTGGCTGAGGAGCATCACGCGGTCGCCGGGATTAATGCCTTCGCTTCGGAGAAATCCGGCAGCTCGCGTGGCTAGTTCACGCAGATCAGCGTAAGTGTATTGCTCGTTTCGTCCATTGCGCTCGATGCGCATGGCCACACGCGTAGCGTGACGCTTAGTCGAAGTCTCAAAAAGCTCCAGCAAGTCGCGATAGGTGTAAATGCGCTTCGGCTGCGCGCGCATGTCCTCTTCGAGCGTGGGAAACACCCACTTCTTCAAGCCGGGCAAATGTACATTCAGCCAGTACTCGTACCAATCAAACTTCTCAGGATTCCAGGTTAACAGACCTTGCTCTTCATTCCTGATTCGCTCAAAGAGTGAACGAACATTGTCGGAGCGAAAGATGTAGGCATTCTCGATGGTAAAAGGCCGAAACATCTCAAACCCTTCCTTCGTTTCGTGGGTGATCTCTTCGATCCGATCGACAGTTGTCTTCATCCGATCTATTACTTCGACGGCGCGTCCGCCGCCCCAACGCGGTCGGGCTCGATCAAGAAGTGACGAAGCTTTCTTCGCAGCCGAATTGAACATTGGCACGGAAAACTTCTCAAAAGTCGAGGTAGAAACAGGGCGTGGCTCCATGCGCGCGGCAATCTCGTTGAAGAGTTTTATACCAGAAGTTTTCTCCTGGAAGTGTCTTCGCTTGTAGAGACCCACCAGCTCAACAATCCGTTCCATGTTGTTGGGGTTTGAATCTCCGGTGGCGGCTTGATAGACCAGCCTGGGTTCCGCTACACAAGCTTGAGCCGCAACCGCAAGCATCACCGAGGCGATCTGGTCGACCGGCGTAATGTCGAGAATCAACTTCCCGTTGCTGGGTATCTGCGTCTGTCCTTTTAATGCAAGAAAGATGATCGGCGCGGTGGTGGTGAAACCTTCGTTCCAACCCGGGAAGGGATAAGCCAACGCAGACTCAACGATACTTGGGCGCACGATACTGCGTACCATGCCGGTCTCGCCGGCCACCAGCTGTTCACCAAGCGCCTTGGTATAAGTGTAAATGTTGGGCCAGCCCCACCAGGCAGAACGCTCGACACCAAGATCTGTCAGCCGGGTGCGCGTCCAAACCTTCCGTTCTCGAGCAACGGCAAGTCCGAGCGCGTCCGGGTCATCAGCGTCACGGTTTTCTTCATTCAGCCGCTTGCGCGCCAGCTCGCGAAATCGCGCAACCATTATCGCGTCGCGAGCCTCTTCGCGGACGCGTTCGGCGAGTTTTGCGCAGTCCCTGATTTCCTGCTCAACATCAAATTCCACACCGGGCAGCTCGTGCTTCCGCGGGAAATAACCAACGACCGCATCATTTTCCCAGACTGGACCGGAACGATTGCCGGCCACAAAGCAAGTGGACACATGAATCAGGGCCGGCCGTTTCATGCGCTTGGTGAAGGTAATTACGTTTTGTGTACCCACCACGTTTGTCCGCAGCGCGCTTTCGAGCGTGGGATTGAAGGTGACGTTGCCGGCGCTGTTCAGGACGACATCGATGTCGTCGGCGATAGATTGCGCCTGCTCTTCGCTGTAACCAAGATTGGTTTCAGCGATGTCGCCGCCGAGCACCGCGACTTTATCGCGAATGAATCCATCCAGCGCACCACCGTAGCGCTCACGCAGCGGATCGAAAGGTGGCGCCGTGATCACGCTGTTCCAAAAACGCGCCTCTGATTCTTCCTGCGATCGCGCACGAACCGTGACATAAACCCGTCCGATGTTTGGAAAGCGATGCAACAGCATGCTGAGCGTGACTTTCCCGAGGAAGCCGGTGCTTCCAATGAGGAAGATCCTTCGCTCGTTGAAGATTTCCGTAGGTGATAACTTCATGTTGTTTGTTCAGAGTACAAGCTTTAGCTTGCCGCTTCCGTCACCATCAAGCTGAAGCTTGGACTCTAAACCCCTTATTCCATATCCGCGATGCCAATCATCGGCTGATGAAGCATTGTGATTTCAGCGGAGCTACCCATGTAGCTGCGCGCCATCGCTATCGCTTCAGTCAAATTGTCTGCACGGTCCCAGCCAAGCATCGCCGGAACATGTGCATTCTCTGCGCCCGCTGCGATCACTTTGCCTACGTGCTGCCGGCCGTTTTCGCCCCAGTACCACATGAAAAACGGATGCGCGCCATGGTAGGCGTTCCCGCGCCGGTACATTTCGACATAGCTTGGGTTGTTTGCAAACTCTCGTTCATACTTGTCGCGAAGCACAAACGCGTCCCTGGTCTCCGGCAAGAGCCGATTGAAAAACTCGATGTAACTGGGATGGAATTTATGATCAAACTCGTCGTAACAAGGATGATGAATGATCAGAACGCCGCCCTTCTTCAACAGCGGTTTCTTGCGATAGAAATTGAAGTGATAACCGAGCCCCATGACCTGAACCAGTAATGGGTTCAAAACAGAATAGACGTTGTAAGGTGAAATATCTGGAATGCCGGTGATCAGGATGTCACACTGGCCACGGATCGGAATCGTATACTGGTCAAACGCCTTCTCAATAATCTTTGCATGCACCGGTTCCGTCTTTCCCGCATGGCAGGCAATCATTTCGTACTGGGAGGGCCGAGAATGAAGCAACTTGCGCCGCGCGGGCCGAGGCAACTTGTTCATCGTGTAGCGCATAGCTTCAAACTTCATTCGGTCAAAAGCCGTGAAGTCGTCCTCGTTGCGCAGCAGGAAGTCCATGTCACCTTTGTACATGCGGTTGTTGATTGCCGTCTCGATGTGAAAGACGTTTAGCTGTTCATCAACCACCTTACCAAGCCGATCGCATTTGCGCGCCAGCTCGGATCGAGCGGGGTCCATGTAACTGTCCGAGTCACGGATAGTTTGCGGCTCGTGATGGACGCGCAGCGATTCGTAATCGCATAAGCCAACAGCAACTGACTTGTGCCCGCCGTCCATGGGCACCAGGTTGATGTTGACGTAGATCAGGAGATCGCTTTCTGCTGCGCGGCGGTTCAGCGTAAGAGGTTCCTTATGCCTGGACTCTCCCACCTTGATTAACCCATCAGTCCATTCCGCATCGTGGTTGTAGTAACGGTCGGGATAGTAATCATCGAAAATCTTCTTCCCGACCATTCGCTTCATTTCCCATTCGGTCATCTTGCGGTGAAGGGAATTGGCGATGATGATATGGACATCGTCAACACCATGGCCGGTTAGCATATCCAGGACAATTTCGAGCACCGTTTGACGAATGTCGGGCGTAGCCATGGGTGGGAGCGGCAGGCTGATGTCGTCAACCGCGATGGTCACCTGCATGCCGGGCTCAAGCTGTGCAAACAGCGGGTCGCAGTCGTGCGGATGATTGAGCGCGTAACGAATAGCAGCCTCACGATTGGGTAGTCCTTTGATGGGCGGATTGGGATAAAGCACTCGCGTGCCAATCGGAAGATCTTCAAGAATGAAGTCTTCACCAGAAGGCATTATCCGCGGCGCGCTATCGCGGTCGATGTAGATAACTGATTCGTGTGTTTTTCGTCTTAATTGTAGGACCATAAGCGCAACCGGTAAATGGTCAATAGTGAATGGTAAATGGAAGCAAGCGGCCTGGGTGATCTAGCGGCTACCTACAATAAACTAACGCAGGCCTCGGTTAACGTAACGCGTGAGACCTGTTATCAGCCTTCCAATTCTTTCGAGTTGGTCTATCATCCTGGCGAAGCTTGTTTCGTCGAGATAACCGAGCTTGTTCGCGATGATAAGCTCCGTTTCGAGTTCACTAGCCGAGCCCTGAGAGTTGGAAAGAAAATGTGCGAACTCCTTTTGCGAACGACGCCCGGCCCTTCCGCAAGATTAGACGGAATGGAAACTGCCGCGCGACGAATCTGTCCCGTTAGGCCGTATCTTTCCTCCTTAGGAAAGTGTTCAGTGTTCTTGTAAACCTCGGTAACAAGCTCTATCCCCTTATTCCAAGCTTCAAGCTTTGATGTGGACGCATGGTTGTAAACTCCTTTACTGAGTGTTAACCATTTACCATTCACTATTCACCATTTACCTATCTGGTTTAACCATTCACTTAAGATTCAGAATTGGCCAATCGTGGTGAAGGGCCGTCTGACGTAAACGCATGTCAGGATTTACTACCGCCGGGTGCCCAACTATCGAGAGCATCG
>DATBRN010000250.1:0-10634 GCA_036560225.1 Pyrinomonadaceae bacterium
CGTCGCGCACGCCACTGGTCCCGCCGCCGCAGCGTTTAGATAAGTGGAGTTTTCGGTCACCGGAAATTGTTTTCGAATGTCGTCCCAGTTGATCATGAGAGCCGAAGATACACGATGAATACTTCGAGGTGGTAGCCTGCTTGGGCCAGCAAGGACTCTTTCATCAACGCCTCAATAGGACCTCACTTGGTTCGCTGGCGGATTTAACGAGCTTCATTGTTCAATGTTTATTGCCTGGCTGACTCAACTCCTTGAGGGAAATCTGGAATAGTCAGATAATCACAGTTGTGAGTGACCAGAATACAGACGCACTGAACAATAAGCGCCCTTTCGAGGAGAGGGTATTCGCACGCTTTGATACTGTCGATTCGGCCATCCGCGGTATGGATTCGCGGCTACAAGCACTGGAGGTTCGTGCTAACGATACGAATTCGCGACTGCAAAAACTCGAGATTCGCGCTTACGACACTAAGCCAATCTGGGAACAAGCTCTTAAAGAGATTGTCGCAACCAGGCGCGAACTATCGAAGCGGTTGGATCGAATCGAAGCTGTAGTCTATGAAACCCGCTCTGATCTGCGAGATGCCGAAGATCGCATTGATAAGATAGAAACTAAGCCTTCCCCATAACCCTGTCAACAGCAGATCCTTCAACCTCTTCGCGAATTGCCGGGTTACAGCCCAGCGCTAAGATCTAGAGCGCCAAGCAAAGAATCTTTCATTATGCAGTTTCGGGGACATCTATAAGTTCCCCTGGTACTTTGGCCGGGCGTATAGTTAACCTGTCGGGAGTTTAAGGATATGAATGTGGGCAGAATAGTTGCTTCAGTGACGATAGAAAGCGCGATCGATCCGTCTATGGGTTTGAGGTGCAATGCCCTAGTGGATACCGGTGCGTCGCACATGGTGTTGCCCAGCATTTGGAAAGATCGTCTGGGCGAACTTGGTCTAGGAGTAGAGATTCAGGTGGAGACTGCCAACCAGGAGATCATCAAAGCGGAGGTGTGTGGGCCAGTGCGGATCCAAATAGAAGGATTCCGTCCTATCTATAGCGAAGTTGCTTTTGTGGATATGAAACCAACCAATGGCGGCTTCGAACCACTGATTGGTTACATTGTGCTGGAGCAGAGCCAAGCCGGTGTCGACATGCTCAGCCACCGCCTCGTGCACCTGAAGCATATGGACCTCAAGAGGATCGCTGCGGGCTATTCCTGCGCTCGTGGCTTCCTGAGCTGCGGCGCTTCAAACCACAATGTCGCCAGCGGTGGCAGCGTAATGGCGGCTGAATAGGGCTGCCCGTGTATTGGTTTCTCTTCAGCCTTAATTGATTCGGGTATCTTGATTCCACTCCCACCATAAACCGGATCATCAGTATTCGCGATCAAGCGATAGACGCCCTCGCGCGGTAAGCCGAGTTGATGATTCTCACGTAGCACCGGGGCGAAGTTGCCGACGCAAATCACTTCCAGACCTGTTGAAGGTGACCTGCGAATAAAGGAAACAATGTTTTCCGACGCGTTGTTCGCATCAATCCACCGAAAGCCCGTTGGCTCACCATCCGCCTCCCACAGCGAACGCTTTTTCTGATAAATACGGTTGAGATCACTTATTAGCTTTTGTATTCCCCGGTGCTCAGAGTCTTCCAGGAGATGCCAATCCAGGCTCTCTGTCTCGTTCCACTCGCGCCACTGTCCAAACTCGCCGCCCATAAACAACAACTTCTTCCCAGGATGTGCCCACATATATGCGTAAAGCGCACGAAGACCGGCAAACTTCTGCCAGGTATCGCCCGGCATCTTATTCAGCAGAGCGCCTTTCATGTGTACAACTTCGTCGTGTGAAAGGGGCAGAATGAAGTTTTCACTCCAGGCGTAGAGCAAACCAAACGTCAGCGCGTTGTGATTGCCGCCACGAAAGAGTGGATCGGTTTGGAAGTATTTGAGCGTGTCGTGCATCCAACCCATGTTCCACTTGAAATCAAAGCCGAGCCCTCCCGCGTAAACGGGATGACTAACCTGCGGCCACGCCGTCGATTCCTCCGCAATCATCATGACCCCAGGACACTCGCGATGGACCACCTCATTCAATTCCTTCAGCAGCGAGATTGCTTCGAGATTGTCCCGACCACCAAAGACATTCGGGATCCATTCGCCTTCCTTGCGGCTGTAGTCGAGATAGAGCATCGAAGCCACCGCGTCGACGCGCAGACCATCGAGATGAAATTCCTTGAACCAGTAAAGAGCATTCGCGATCAGGAAGTTTCGCACCTCGTTGCGGCCATAGTTGAAGATGTATGTGCCCCAGTCGGGATGTTCGCCTTTCCGCGGATCGAGATGTTCATAAAGCGCTGTGCCGTCATATCGCGCCAGCGCAAAAGCGTCTCTCGGAAAATGCGCCGGAACCCAATCCATAATTACGCCGATCCCGCGCTGGTGGAGGTGATCGATCAAATAACGAAAATCGTCCGGCGTGCCGTAGCGTGCAGAAGGCGCAAAGTAGTTGCTGACCTGATAACCCCAGGACGGGCCGTAAGGATGCTCTTTTAGAGGCAGAAACTCGACGTGAGTGAAGCCGGCTTCCAACACGTACATGGCGAGGGCATCAGCCATTTCTCGATAAGTAAGTGGGCGATTCTCTTCTTCAAGCTTCCGACGCCATGAACCGAGATGAACCTCATAGATCGAGAGTGGTTGGCGAAAATGTTCGCGCGTGGCCCGCTTCTTCAACCAACGCGAATCGTGAAAGCGATATTTTGATTCATAGACAATCGACGAAGTGTTAGGCGGAGCCTCAGCGTAAAATGCGTAAGGATCCGCCTTAAGAAACGTTGGCAGGCCCGGCGATTTGATTTCATATTTGTAGAGCTCGTCTGAGCCTAGATTTGGAATAAATGTTTCCCAAACGCCGGAACTGCCAATCGGTCGCATCGCGTGTTGCCTGCCGTCCCAGGAATTGAAGTTGCCAACCACGCTTACTTGCTCGGCGGACGGCGCCCAAACTGCAAACGCAACTCCTTTCACACCTTCATTCATGGTCGGATGTGCGCCGAGCTTCTCGTAGACGCGCTCATGCTTCCCTTCACCGAAGAGATGCAGATCGACGGGTCCTAATGTTGGAGTGGACTTTTGCTGAGGTTCTGCCGGGACTCGCCTTGTCGCTTCTCGTCCCTGGCTTCGCGGCTTTGTGCCTTTGCGCGCTCTATCGGCCTTTGATGACGTTCCATTTTCTACTCGCGCCTTGCTAGCGCGTGGGGTGCGCTTACTCTCAGCTCGCTTGCTGTTGCTGGGCTCACCGTCATGCGCCTCGGCCTTTGATTTACTTTGCGACTTTTTCGTCATGCAATTATGTCTGCAAGCCGTTCCTCCCCTTTCTTGAAGGAAGGATTGCAGGGCTCAACCAATCGGCGATAGATATCTGCCCCGTTGCCCAACCCGGGTCGATTGCTTTTCGCCTCAGAAAGAGTTTGAAGGAATTGCTCGCGCTGCGACGGCAAGCCAAGCTGAGCCATGAGGTCGATGGCCCGGGCTGCGTATTTCAGGATCTGAACTGGCTCGATTCCGCTAATGTCGGTAAAGAACCAGCCGCAACTCGTGTACATCAGCAGAGCATTCTGCTGTAACTCCAAAAACAGAAATGCCTGTCGTTGTTCTTCGGGACTCAAATTCCGGGGCGCCTGCCGACGGAGAAACTCGTCACGCGATTTCGGTCCCTCGAGTATTAGACTGATCGCTTCATCACGGGCAGCCCAGGGGTCAACAAACAATTCCCCGCGAGTAGCCTCAAAAACACGGGCGGCTTCATCTCGCAAAATGTCGAGCGCTGTTCTCAAAGGCCGACGCCAGGACTGGTTCCACCCGGGTTCGCCACCGGTATGACAACCGCAATCCCGAATCCAGCGGCTGACCCCATGAGCGCAGCTCCATGAACTACCTTCACCTTCCGGTCCATTGCTGATCTCAACTTCCATTTCAGGCGCGTGCCGATCCAGATAGTCTCCATAGTTGGTGATGGTGAATCCGCGCGCGGGCGCATCAAGCGTCAACGCGTAGGCCAGGCAAAGTTCGCCAAACTTGTGATGATGCCCGTAGCTCTCGCCGTCAGTCGCTACATTGACCAGCCCCCCAGTTCCGGTGGCCCGGCTCGCAAAACGTGCAACAAGCAAAGTACTCGATGCTAGCGCCCGCTCGAATGCGATGGCATGTGCGAGTTGCTCGTCATAAAAAAAGACTGCCAGAGATCGCCCCGAACCATCGCGATGAAAGTAGTTGTAAGGGACGCTGGTATCGAGTGTTTTGTCGGTAACTATCTGCCAACTGTCCTTCAAATCCGCGTTCATAGTTTCGTCTGCAGAGGCTAAAATGCTTATCCTACTTTTTCGAACGCGTGCAGCCTGTTGTGGCGCAAGTATGACGAACCGCAAACCTTCATCGATTAGCAAACCAAGCACGTCGTCGTTGCACGCCGTCTCAGGCAGCCACATAGACTCCGGCTCACGTCCAAACCGGTAACGGAAATCGGCCAGCCCCCAACACACTTGCGTGCGCCGGTCGCGCTCGTTTGCGAGCGGCAGGATGGCATGATTGTAAGCCTGCGCTATCGCGTTGCCGTGCCCGTTGTTCCGGCGGCGGCTCTCGACATCGGCAGAGATAATGCGAGCGTAGGTTTCTGCATGGCTTCGTTCCAGCCACGAGAGTAGGGTTGGACCGAAGTCAAAGTTGATGTGAGCATAGTTGTTGACGAGTAATTCTTTACCAACCGGGTCCAGGATACGAACAGCGGTATTGGGACCGTAGCATTCGGCATGGACTAGTTCATTCCAATCGTGAAACGGCTCGGCGCCCGGCTCAGGATCAATGATTCCCGTCCACGGATTCTCGCGTGGCGGTTGGTAGAAATGTCCGTGAATGATTAGAGTGGTCATTTGTTGTGCGTCAAGAAACCTCCGAACTAAGGTCAGACGCCATTAAGTCCGCGAAGCGTGGCGATAAGCATAAGGCCTTGCACGCCGAGATACCCCCCGTTACGCGGGGTTCTGTGTGGCAGCTAACCCTTCAACGATACCATCTTGCGTTTTCTCGAAGTAATATAAACTCTTCCGACCCAATTCCGCATACTGCGAAGTCCAATGAAACTTCTAGCCGTCATTCCTGGTCTGGCGTTGGTCCTGATAATTCTCTGGGATGTTTTTGAAACGATCATTCTGCCGCGGCGCGTAACCCGGCGCCTGCGATTGACCAGCGTCTTCTACAGAACAATCTGGCTGCTCTGTTCAACGCTCGTGCGCGCTATGCATAACCGCAAGAGACGCGAGAAATACCTGGGAGTGTTTGGGCCGCTCTCATTGCTCATGCTACTTACAATGTGGGCCGTGGGCATTATCATTGGCTACGCCATTATCCTCTGGGGTACAGCTGCGCAGTTGAACACTTCAGCAGCGGATACAAACTTCGGGACCTACTTGTATCTGAGCGGCGTCACGTTTTTTACTCTTGGTTATGGGGATGTCTCGCCCCTGCTACCGGTGGGCCGCCTGTTCGCGGTCATCGAAGCCGCGACTGGTTTTGGTTTGCTGGCAATTGTCATCGGATATCTTCCTGTCCTCTATCAGGCATTCTCACGACGCGAAGTAAACATCTCTTTACTGGACGCGCGCGCCGGCTCGCCCTCAAGCGCAGCGGAGATGCTACGACGACACGGCGAGAGTGGACACATGAATGATCTGAACAGGACCCTGCATGAGTGGGAACGTTGGGCTGCCGAGCTACTTGAGAGTCATTTATCCTATCCGGTGCTGTGTTACTTCCGTTCCCAACATGACAATCAATCTTGGCTGGGTGCGCTCACGACGGTGCTCGATACCTGTGCATTGGTGCTTGTCGGCGTTGAGGGCGCGCCTGCCTGGCAGGCGAAACTCACGTTTGCGATGGCCCGTCACGCCGTAGTCGATCTGGCACAGGTATTTAGAACCGCTCCCAGTGCTCCCCAAGCTTGTATCACCCGACTTTATCCCGGCGACTTGGAACGAATTCGGCAAATTCTCGAGCGCAATAGCGCGCATCTCGAGGATGGCGCAGAGGCAGAAGAGAAACTGGCCCAGTTGCGTTTGATGTACGAACCTTACGTAAGCGCGCTTTCAGAACTGCTATTGATGCCACTGCCACCATGGATATTGGGGGAAGATGCGATCGATAACTGGAAAACCAGCGCTTGGGGCCGGATACAGTAGCCGCCAAGACGCAGAGAGCGCCCGAAATGGAAATCCTAAAAATAAGAAATCCTGGTGCCCGATCTATGCTAGTAACTGCTCCTGCCCTGTTGTTTATTCTTTCCGTTCTTGGCGTTCTTGGCGTCTTGGCGGCTGCGAGGAAATTCGTTGCTTCTTCCATCTCACAGGAAAAGCAGCGGCCGCGGGCACGTGAGCTGGGCCTGAAGGTGGGCATTCTTTCCGTTGGACCGCTCAATGCAATCACAGATGTCAGGGGCGTAATGGTGGGCCACACCACAATAATTCGCGGCGACAACATCCGGACCGGCGTAACCGCAATCCTCCCTCACGGCGAAAATCTTTTTCGCGAAAAAGTTCCAGCGGCCATATTTGTCGCGAATGGCTTCGGCAAGCTAACGGGTTCAACGCAGGTGGCCGAGCTAGGCGAAATAGAAACTCCGATTCTGCTCACCTCAACCCTAAGCGTGCCTCGCGTTGCCGACGCATTGCTTGATTACATGTTGTCACTGCCCGGTAACGAGGACGTTCAGTCTGTAAATCCTGTTGTTGCCGAAACGAATGATGGTTACCTCAACGACATTCGGGGCCGGCACATTACGCGCGATGATGTTTTCAATGCCATCAAGGGCGCGAAGAACGGGCCAGTCGACGAGGGATCAGTTGGCGCCGGAACCGGAACTGTGGCTTTTGGATTCAAGGGTGGGATCGGAACCGCATCGCGAAAGCTTCCCCAGAACCTGGGCGGCTATGCCATTGGCGTTCTCGTGCAGACGAATTTCGGAGGCGTCCTAACAATTAATGGCGCACCTGTTGGACAGGAGCTGGGCAAGTACTACTTGAAGGAGGAGCTCCGCAGCGCGGGCGGCGGGTGTCACAACCGAGACCGTCGGCTGGGGCCGGAGATCGGCCCCTGTAACCCCAATCCCGCGGATGGCTCCATTATTATCGTCATTGCGACCGACGCGCCGGTCGATGCTCGTAATCTCAGACGCCTCGCAGCACGGTCTGTGATGGGGCTCGCCAGAACCGGCGCGGCTGGAAGCAATGGCAGCGGTGACTACGCGATCGCGTTTTCGACCGCGCCTGAGCTGCGAATTTCAACTTCGGGCGAACCGGCAAGCCGAAACTTGCCACGAAATGTCAAAGTTTTACCCAACGATGCAATGTCGCCCTTATTCCTCGCGGTAATCGAAGCAACTGAAGAAGCCATCTACAACTCGCTCTTTCGAGCAACGACCATGAAGGGTCGCGGCCACACCGTGGAGGCCCTACCGTTGGATCCGACCATTGCCATCCTTCGCAAGCACGGCGCACTCTAGACGATTTCAGATTGCGGATTGCGGATTGCTGATCGCTGATCTTCGAGGGTAGATTGTGGTCCGCTACTGCTCTGAGTTGGCCGAATCAAGGTTTCACCAATGGGCAATCTGCAATCCGCAATCCGCAATCAGTTGTCCCCGCGAGGTGGTACTGACCTCATCACACGCAGACGATCGATTGCTCGCCATCGGCATTTCAACTGATATATGGAGAATCTGTGTCTTGAAAGCTCGACCGTTGACATTGGACCTTGAACTCTTGATGGTCTATTGACAGAGCAATGATGCCCTGCATAGAATTTGATTTACCCCTAGACAATTGAACCGGTGGAGGAGGGTGTTTAGAGTGAAAACAACTATACGTGTCAATCGCAAGCGTCCGGAATCCATGACCAAACAGATTACCGATCAGCTCACGGGCCTTATCGAATCAGGGGCCATGACGGTAGGCAGCTATCTCCCGAGTGAACGAGAACTCGCCAACTCGCTGAAGGTAGCGCGCAACGTAGTGCGCGGAAGTTATGAAAATCTGATGAAGGCAGGAAGAATCCAGAGCGAAGGTCGCAAAGGTCGAACGGTCAGGGCTTCCGGAGCAAAGAAACGCGCTGGCACCACGAAGAGTTCGAAGAGCGCAGGATCTAAAGCGCGCAAGAAGTAGCGGCAGTCTGGCAGTAGATCGATTTCCCCCCTTCCCCTCGCTTTATCAATCAATCACTGTCCGAGATTCGCGGTCTCTTCGCCAAGAGCGAGGATTTCACTGCGTATTGCCTTCCGCTCGGCCAGCAGACGAACAAAGAATCTTCGCCGCACGAGGAAGAACGCCAGTGCGCGCATTCCGCCCAGAAACTTATCAAACTCCTCGAAAAACCGGATTGCGAGATAGCCCGCTAGCGGAATCACCACGGTTGCAATTAACGCAAACTTCCACCCTTCGAGCTTGAAGCAAACGACGGCGACTGCTACCCATGTCAGGGGAAAAAACAGCATTGCCGACATGATCTTGACCGTAGAGACAACATCGTCTTCATCCTTCGAATACCTGGTAGCGAGGTAACCACCAAGTCTGTAGGAGGGATAATGCACGAGCGCACCCATCGCTGCCGGCACAATGAGCAGGAGAAAAACAACGACGCGAGTTATCAAATGGGTGAAGACATTGAAAGTTGATTTTGGCGGAGAAAGATCGTCTGGATCCACACCTGCCTGGTCAAGTTCTTCCTCAAAGCGGCTCATTCGCACTTCGAGCCGGCGTAAGCGCTCCGGCGCTTGCTCCTGCAATATTCTGTAGGCCTTGACAAAGCGTTGCTGTAGCTGCAACTCCTCAGCAAGACTCCCACTTTCCTCTTCGTCCGCTTCCGATGAAAAAATTCTTTCGGCTCGCGTGATCGTCTGCAGGGCCTCTTCGTGTTCGGCCTCGAGAATTACTTCACGAAGCGCAGACTCAATACGATCAGAAAGCTCCCTGACGGCGGTGCGAGGCGGAGTTCCGTCAGTTTCAAGTTTGACAGGCTCGACTTCGATCGGCTTTCCGAAATAAAGCAACACTGCGCTGCGAAACTTTGTCTTGGAGGTGTAGTAGAGACCGGCCGGCACAATGCTCAGATTAGTGACCTCGCCGGTGGAGATGGCCGCCAGAGCAATGCGTGCGGCTCCTGTTTTGATGGGCCTCAGGCGCGGTTCATCGTGTGAGACGCCCTCGGGACAAATGCCGATGGTGCCTCCGCCGGCAAGTAACTTTCGTGCTGCCACAAATGTTTCCTGATTTTTGGCAACGTCTTCGCCCTCATCCTGCTGGCGATAAACCGGGAGCGAGTCCATCGCGCGTACAAAGTAACCAAGCACCGGCATGCGAAAGAGTGGCGACTTTGCCAGGAATGAAACACGCCGCGGCGCCAGTGATAAGAGGAATGCCGGATCCACGAGAGCGTTTGGGTGATTGAGCACGAAAATGACTGGGCTCTTTCGCGGCACATGTTCGATCCCAACCACCTCAACACGCCGGAAATAGACGCGGAACGCGAATCTCAGGATGGCAACGATAATTCGGCGAATCATGGGATGTCGAAACGGAGGGATTCTAATCTATTGGGTGGGGATAAGGTGAGGATTGTTCATTGATAGACCTTTGTCGCAACCCGCGGGTTGGAGACAATAGGACACGGACTAACGCGGATGAGGCAGATCAAAACTCAATTGCCGCCTGCGGCTCCGCCGCCGCACAGTGCGGTAAGGCTCTGCCTTATCGTTGAGTGCCTGAAATATAACTGGAGGCTACGCCTCCGGAGGCGCAGCCTCAAAGAATAAGAGAAGCGCGCGGAAAGGCAGAGCCTTTCCGCACTGCGCGGCGGCAGAGCCGCGTTAGTTGATTGAGTGGTAGATCGGAGCGTTCGGTTCCGTTAGAAAATAAGCCGCAGTTTGGAGTGCGGCGACCTGTCGCCGCAATCATCGATTGAAGCCAGCGCGGCAGACTGCGACAGGTCGCAGATGACCAAAGCGCCGACAGGTCGCACTCCAAATTACTGCGGAAAGCGGTTGCGATACTCACCAGAAACGATGAATGCCTTGACCATGTCCGCTTGCTCGAAGTTGCCGTTGAATTGGTTCAACTTGTTCAGCCAGAAATTGTAACCATCGAAGTTGAGTCCCGGTTCCGGCGCGTCGTTGGGATTGCGTCTCAGGTAACCGAAGTACTCCATTAACACAAACGCCCGGTTAAATTCCTGCTGCCCAAGCGTCGAGTTCTCAGCTACACGTCGCAACGCGCGACCGCGCGCCGCCATGTCAGTCGTGTTACCTGCTCCGCCAAATTCATTGATAGCGGCGTCTCGCTCTGCTGCCGGCGGCGACGTTACACCGGCATTTGCGTAGAGCGCATCGACAAACTGCGCCGGCGTCAGCGATGTTGCGTAGGCCGCGGTGAATCGCGAGCGCGTGACAAAAGCCGCAGCGAAAGCCTGCTTGTTGCTCTCGAGCTTCGCCTGCCAGGTGCCGACGCCGACGATGACGTCCTGTCCGATTTGTTGGGTGTCGGGCAGGAACTCATTGAGTCTTACAGGCACCGGCGCACCGGGAATGTTGTCATAAGCCGCT
>DATBRN010000251.1:0-9148 GCA_036560225.1 Pyrinomonadaceae bacterium
GCACTAACTACTCGCAGGAGAACATTGGCTTCGACGGGAAAGATGTGACGGTCGGTTACGCGCGCGCAGGAGTCCGTTCGAATCTGGGAGACCTGGTATGGACCTACAAACCGGTCCTAAAGCAGGGTCTCGTAGGCGGCGAACTTTCGCAAGCTTGGCCTCTCTATAACCTGGCGGAAACGAAGCCAAAGCTTTCGGCCGGGGGCACGAAGAAGGTCGCGGACAAGACGGTTTATGTAGTTAAGCTCATCCCGCGCGGTGGATCAGATTTCGACATTAACCTCTTCTTCGATTCCGAAACGTTCCAACATTTGCGGACTGAATACATGCATACCATTGTCCCGCAATTGGGTGCGAATGTGGACGCCTCTGCAGGTCAAAGACCAACTCGCTACAAGATGATTGAAGAATTCTCCGACTTCAAAAAAGAAGGCGAGTTAACGCTGCCACACAGCTACAAAATCAGCTTGGAATTGGATACGCGAATACCGTTTAGGGGCAACTGGGAGTTAACTCTAAATCAATTTGGTTTTAATCAGACCATTCCGCCCGCTATGTTCAATGCTGCCAAGCAATAGCTTTTACATCGCGGCAAACGAGGAACTGCAGCTCCAGCATCGCAGGACGTGTGGAAGCGGGCAAACTGCTTTCACAATCCTGTCTTGTATGTAGGTTAGTTTGGGAAAACCAGACAAACGAATAAAACTCCGGGCGTTGCTCTTCGATTTAAGAAGCAACGCCCGTTTTGTTAAGCAGCGCTGTGAAGCAGCGTGCGGAATTAGAAGTCGAAGCGCGCGCCAAACTGAATGATGCGCGGATCGTAGGTCGAGGTTATACGACCGAAGCTGGTGCTATTGACGTTGAAGAGGCCGCTGCTCTCGCCAATGAAGAAGTTGGCGCGATTGAGGACATTGAACGCCTCAAAGCGGAGTTGAAGGTTGCGTGTCTCCCCAATTTTGAAGTTTCTGAAAACTCCCATGTTCCAATTGAAGTACATCGGCCCATTGATGAAGTTAATGGGTAGATTCCCGGTCGAACCCGGAGCATTCAGGGAAAACTTTGCTCCGCTAAACCCAGCGCCGCGAATGGAAGTGATTGTAAAGCCAGCTGGTAAAGGCTGGGTCAGATCAACCACTCGCGAGGTAGCGCCATTGCTTGCGATGGCCTGCAAGACACTGGGATCGATATAGAAGATCCCGTTGGGTGTTCGGAAAACCCCAATCAGCTTCTTGATCTCATTAGGTGTTAACGAGGAGGTCGCCGGCTGAAGCGCCGAACGGGCACTTCGGTTAAGCGTGCCTCGGGTGATAGCCCCAAGACCCGCGTCCCGAATCGAGGTCGGCTCGCCCGTGCTGATGTTGACGATATTCGTCATTTGGAAGCCACCGAAGATCTTGCTGGCTACGCCCCCGTCGTTCAACCAATGTTTACCGCGGCCGAAGGGCAGCTCCCAGTTCATGTTGCCATTGATGGTGTGGGTGCGATCGTAATCGGGCCGCGCATAGTTAAGGCGCAGATTGGCGTTATCCAGGAATGGATCAACGTTGGTCTGTGTTTCTTGCGTCGTATCAGCCAGGACCTTCTGGAAGGTGTAGTTAAGAGCGAAAGACAAGCCGCCTGTTGGGCGACGACGAATCTCCGCTTGCACTGCGTTATAGTTAAACTGGCCGCCGTTGCCAAGGACGTTAGCAACAAAGGTGTTTGGATTTGCCAGGAACTTTACTGGCCCAGTGATTGCATTTGTGATGTAAATAACGGCCAGATCGCCAGGGATGCCCTGTTGTAACTGGCTAATGACGGTGGCGTCATTTAGGAATCCCCCACCCGGCATCGTCGGAAACACCGTCAACGGTTGGCTGCCCGGTATGGCTGGGTTGAATGCGCCACTAACCCCACCTGAAAGCGCCAGGTTGTTTTGGGCCTTTATGAAGTCCGCCAGGAATCCGTTGTTGCGAATCTCAACCTGATTGTAGTCGATGGTTCGCACCAACTGATGGCTGCGAGCGCCCACATAGCGGAACTCGATCGCCGAATTCCAACCGATTTCACGCTGAATACCGAGGTTGTATTCGTGCACCAGCGGAACCTGGAAATGGGGATCAACCACAAAGACCGTACCCTGGAACCCAAATGCTGCAGTGTTGTTTACGCTATAGGCGAATGGAACCGTCGGTATACTCGGTGTGGCGAAGGTACCCGGTACCGGATTGAACGACGGCATATCGGACCGGGGCGTAAGAATCGAGCGTAGCTGGATTGACGTTCCATTAAGCGCATTAACCGTCTGCGATCCCAGACCGGTGTGGTTTAGCAAAGCGTTGTCAGGTGCGCGCTCATACTCATCACTGTTATAGCTGATGCGGTAGCCGCCGCGAATTACTGTACGCCCCTCACCTGGGAAGAGACCTCCAAGCAGACCGTTCTTAAAGTCTGGTGACCAGGCCAGACTAAAGGTTGGGCCGAAGTTGTTCCTGTCGGCCTTGAAAAACGCACCCTTTTTGCCAGCATTACCACCGACGATTTGATAGACGCCGTTCGGATCGAGCGCCGCTTGTTGCGCCGTTTGTCCTTCACTGACACGAGCTTCAAGATAAATCTGGTCCACGTTCCTGAGCGGAGTGAACAGGTCGTAGCGCAGCCCCAGGTTCAGGGTCAGCCGCGGGGACACACGCCATTGATCCTGGCCATAACCAGACCATTGTTCGTAGCGCAAGTCACGTCTTGTCGGCGCACCCAGACGGAAGCCCTGCTGAAGATCTACAAGGTTTGCTGTCAAGGCAGCGCGACTGATAATCCCGCCCAGAAGCCAACGCAAGTTGTTGGCGCGATTGCGATCAGTGGCACTCGCACCGCCTGGGAAATTACCCGCAACGAGCCCGGGGATGTTGGAGTTGGCAGTGCCGGTGTTGGCGATCGTAAAGAGCGGCGTTACACCAGCAAAGTTCAGGGCGACAGTTTTATAGGATTGGAACTGGCCGCCAAAACGGAACGAGTGATTGCCGCGAGTGTAGTTGGCGTTGTCTTGCAGGTTCCAGTAATCCGTGTTTCGTCCCTGGTCGCGGAAGCTGCCTTCAGGGTTACTGATGATCCCCGCCAGAGCAGTTCCTGATGGCGTCTGGTTGGTGCTGAAGACAAAGTCTTTCGGTACGCCACCTTCATTGAAGAAAGGCTCACTACGCTGGTAACCACCGCGAATCTCGTTTGAGAAACTCGGGGTTGGCGACATGTTGTAGGCCGCGGCATAGAAGTTCGTTCCTGATCCCTGAAAGACGAAGGGGACAGTCTGGAAGCCATAAGCCAGGTCCGTGCGTGGATTGTCTTCGACGTTGCGCTTGACGATGAAGTTAAGCGAGTTTGTGTCGTTAAACTGAATGTCAACTCGGCCCGCTTCCTGATCCCGAGTGGTCAGGGCGCCGAGATTGAAGTTGCAAACCTGCGTAAAGTTTATGCCCGTGAAGTTCCCGTTGCAGGCGGCCGGCATTTTGCTGAGGAGGCGCGACTGGATTAAGGGATCCACCGAAAATACCCCGCCTGCATTATTGAATGCGGTTCCGTTTGCACCTGTCAGGTTGAGTCCAGCACCGGTCAAAACGTTTATGGTGCGTTGCACACCTCCGTTGTCAACGTAGGTGAACGTTCCATTCCGAGCGGCGCTCAGCAAGGTGGTACCTGTTCCGGCTGCCTGTGAAGCTTGCCGGAAGATTTCCATGTTAAAGAAGAAGAAAGCCTTGCCATGAAGGAGCGACGGGCCGTTTTCGCCAAAGTGGGGCAAAACCATCGGGCCGCCGATCGAGCCGCCAAACTGGTTGCGGTTCAGGCGGGTCTTGCTAACGTTATTAAGGTTATTGAAGAAGCGGTTGCCGGTGAATTTGGAGTTACGGTTAAACTCGTAAAGGGCGCCGTGGAAATCCTGGCCGCCGCGCGGCGTTACGAGTTGAACAACCTGCGAGCCACCAAATTCCGCGCCTGCGTTCTGCAGAATGGCCGTAAACTCGCCGGTATCATCAACGGTAGGACGATCCTGAACGAAGCCGCCAGTGCGGATAAAGTTGTCCTGCACGTTGAGACCATCACGCGTGTAGTTTGTAGACGAGCTACGCTGCCCGTTGATGGAAGAGCTTGTGGGATTCACGCCGGGAAGCAGGTTAAGCAAAGCAAGGGGGTTGCGTCCGTTGATGGGCAGCTCCTTCACTTGTTTCTCGCTGATGGTATTACTCAACTCCCCGTTGGATGAGTTGACAATGTCTGCGCCCGCGACGACGGTGACGTTTTCCTTGAGCCCGCCGACGCTCATCGCAACGTTGAGAGTATTGTCGCGATTCGTATCAATCTTTACTTCGGTCGCAGTGAAGTTGCTGTATCCCTGCGCCGTGACAGTCACTGTGTAGACACCGAACGGAAGTTGAGGGAAGACAAAGTTGCCTTCATCACTTGCGGTAACGGTTTGTTCCCGCGCAGTCTGATTATCTTTAACTGTGACAGTAGCGCCCGCAATCGCTGCTCCGTGCGGATCAGTGACAGTGCCAATGAGTCTGCCCGTGCTGCCCTGGGAAAAGGCAGATGGGGCCAACACAAGCAGCACAAGCACTACTGTCAGAATAAATCTGAAATTCTTCATAAGTGGACTCCTATTGGAAGCTGGGTTTCAGTCGAACTCCGGCAATGCCACCCGTTTATGGGAGCAGTTGCCGAAACTTACGAGATGTACATTTGGGTCATTACCCTCAGGAAAAAGCCGTTACGCGTTAGGCAGGTGGGCAAGTATCATGCCGCGTGGGCGTTACGCTGAAACCCTCCAGATCGGCAGTTTTACGAAGCTTTTGGCCTGCTATTGCCGCGCCAATCTTTATAAATTTGGATTCTTATACGAATAACTGTAGAGACCAGAGACTAGTAAACTAGATCTGGTTCGTCCAGGTTTCCCGGCTATGGCTCGTCCGAGGATCGATTAGCAAAGTTGCCGGCGTCGTCGGCCGGCAAATCTTTCACAACCTCAAACTCAAATTGTAATTCCTTGCCCCGGAAAATATTCGACAGATAAAACTCCCAAAACTTGCGAGTGAAGCGTAGCGCCGGCCAACGTTGGTCCAGATTCGTTAACCATTCGAGTCCGAGCGCGCGCCAAAGATTAGCCAGACTAACGTAAGTTCGCACCGGTCTAAGCTCAACGGTTGTGTAAAAGGGAAATGGAGTGCGTTCAGGTACGAAGCAGGTGAAAGAGTAGCTGTTGAAATGGTTGCGATGAGTTGGGTCAGTGGGCCAATCAGGATTCGAATAGTGAGGCGTGACGATTCTGATCAGCCCGCCGGGTTTCGTTATCCGATGAAGCTCAGTCACAAACGACATGACATCGAGAACGTGTTCTATCACGTGGCGGCAGATGATCTCATCGAATTCATTATCAGCAAAAGGGTACGGCAGTACGCCAAGATCATGAATGACGTCGGCGTTCGCCCTCGGATTTGAATCGATTCCTATTGCGCCCGGGTATTTGTTCTGTCCACAGCCAACGTCGAGAATCTTTTTTCCGGCTGCGGAGGTGGCTGGCGACGACGATTTTACGTGTAGTCCGGACGCAGTCATGGATGGCTGGAATTCAATTATGATGGAAAAGGAATTGTGCGAATGACTTCAGGTCGAGGGCATGAACCGGCAGGCCAAGGCTCACAGTCACCTCGTCAAGTTTCATTCCGTCGAGCATGATCTCTTCGTCGCTCTTAAGAGTACTCTTCGGGATAATCACGAAGTCGCCGCTAATGCGTTCTCGAGCTGAGACGAGGTCGCCGCCAGTAAGCAAGCCCGCTACCGACACATCACCGCCGAAGTAATTGTTTTCAACGCCTTCGACCTTTAGCTGAGTTCCAAAGCGCGCGTTAAGACTCTCTATCATCGGCTTTAAGATTGGAGCAAAGAGAGTGCCTGTCAGCAGCGTGCCGCACTGTTTTGCAGGATGCGTCAAAGGCCTTCGCGCAAGTTTTTTCAATAGGGCTGCAAACTCGCTACTGAATGAACGAACCATGCCGATGCCATCCTCGATTTGCGGATAATCGCCATAATGTGATCGCGCTGGCACGCTGCGACCGCCGCGCAGGTAGATCTCGTCACCCAGAAACGCGAAGGTGGTGCCAAGCTGTTCGCGCAAGTTGGATTGAATGGCGGTAACCTCGTCGATTACCTGGCGACAGAAGTCAGGTGTGACGGCGGTTAGACGCGGGTCAGTGTTGTATCGCGTCAAGCCAAGCGGAACAATCGCCACGCTTGTTATCCTGGGATACTCAGCAGCCAGATCGGCGATCGTCTTGCGTAGGATCGGACCGTCGTTAATTCCGGGACACAGCACAACCTGCGCGTGAATTTCAATTCCGGCATCAAGTAAGCGTTTCAACTTGGCGGCAATGTCGGCGCGCCGCTTTTCGATTCCCAGTAGATAGGCGCGCACGTCGAGGTCAGTTGCATGCACCGAAACATACTGAGGAGAAAGGCGCTGCTCGATTATTCTGCGCATCTCGTCTTCAGTGATCGAAGTTAGTGTTGTGTAGTTGCCGTAAAGAAAGGAGAGGCGGACATCTTCGTCCTTGATAAACAATGAAGGCCGCGCATCGGCGGGGTTGCCATTGCAGAAGCAGAAGATGCACTCGTTCGCACACTGCCGCGGAACAATCTGTTCGAAGCTCAGTCCAAAATCCTCGCTTTCATCGCGTTCGATTTGAAGTTCCCAGTCTTCACCGGTGTTTTTTCGAACTTCCAGAACAAGTTCCGTCTCGCCTGCCGTTTGAAAGCGAAAATCGAGGTAGTCGCGGACCGGACGGCCGTTAACCTTAATGATCCTGTCTCCCGATTCAAGCTCCAATTCGAAACCGAGGCTCTCCGGCGAGACTTGTGCTATTTCAACACCACGACGCCGAATGCTGGTGACTGCGGGAGCTACGGCAAATTCGTACATGCAGGAATAATGTCCGACAAACTTTAGTTTGTCGAGGAGGCCGGCCGCTGTCAGCGGGATTTGGCGAGGGGATAAGCCGGTTCGGCGACAAAGCGAAGTTGAGCAAACAAAATCTGCCAATTTTATTGACAATTCGAGCCCTCTTTGTTAGTTATGCAAGGCGTTTTAGTGCCATCCGAGTCTTAATCGTTTGTTCGGCTTTCTCCAACCTGATTCTTGAGCTGAGATCTAATGAATAACAAACTAAAGCCAGCACTTCTCGGCGGCCTCGTTGTGGGCTTGCTTTCCGCGATTCCTTTTATCAACTACTGCTGTTGTATATGGAGCATTGGCGGCGGCGTGCTTGCTGCCTACCTTTACATCAAGGACTCGCCCGTCCCGGTTACCACGGGCGATGGCGCGATGGTCGGCGGCCTCGCCGGAGTAGTTGGCGCAATTATTTATCTCGTCATTGGCCTGCCAATAGCGATCCTTTTTGGAATGACCGCCATGGAGGAACAGCTGTCCCGAAGCGGAGTGCAACTTCCTTTCTCGGGAGTGCTGCTAATGATCGTATCTGGGATCGTGGCTGCAATTATTCTTGCCGTGCTCGCGACCCTCGGGGGACTTATTGGAGTAGCGATTTTCGAAAAGCGCAAAGGAAGCGGAATTGCGCCACCGCCGCCACAAAATTTTTAGCGTGAACTCGGGTAGTTTGGCGGCTAGAAAATTTAATCAAGCTGAAGGCGCGTAGCTTCTCTTATCAGTGTCGAGCGCTGATTCTCAACATTCGCTTCATTCTCCGCAGTCTTGTTTTCGGATTCGCGGTAGTGAGCAAGCGTTGAGCCCACTTCTAAATCTATTTCAGCTTGTTTTCATGCGGGTCGATCCATTTGCATAAAAACTCAGCTTGAGGCTGCCCTCAACTCAGGGCTTCGCAAATGGAAACTCCCGATGATTAACGAGTGTATGGAAAAAATCTAATGAGTAGATATTGCACAAAATGCGGCGCAGTAAACGACAGTACGGCACAGTACTGTGTGAGTTGCCAGGCGCCCTTGAGTCCGGTGGGCGGTTATCAGCCAATGCAGTCTGTAAACCAGAGCGGGTCAGGACCAATTACAGACTGGAAGGCCATGGGGGGAGACAAAAAGATCGTATCCGGGATTGTTGCGATCTTGCTGGGGGCGTTCGGTATTCATAAGTTTATCCTCGGTTATAACACCGAAGGGATTATCATGCTTGTCATAACCGTCGTCACTTGCGGAATCTTTTCATTTGTGCCGGCCGTGATCGGAATCGTTGAGGGAATAATATACCTCACGAAAACAGACGAAGAGTTTGTCAGGACTTACATTCAGGGCAGGAAGGGTTGGTTCTGATCGCAGATCAATAGGCAGTTGGAAAACATCGAAAAGGCTGCCAGTGAACTGGTAGCCTTTTTTAGGTTTATCAGGTTTCCCTTTAGCCGTCCGTGCCAACCGCTCACGCGATCGATCCTGACTGCACCAAACTGACCAACTGCGATTACCGCAGGTGAACCGTTGCTCGCGTGAAGCTTCCCGTTCGAAACATCCTCAAGGAGGCCCACTATGAACACCGTAGTGCACTATGTCCTGGCAATCTTGTGTTTCCTGCTGGCAATACGTTGCCTGTTCAACAGGGTGCCCGATCGGTCACCAGACCGTGCGAGCGCTGGGAGCGGCTATGTCTGGGAGTTGATTTTCCGGAGTCCGCCACCCTCAACGCCACGAGACCCGGAGAAGTTAGACCCTCGCTTTGTTCGAATCCTCGGCTTTCTTCTTTTCACGGTGATCGGAGTGACCCTCATAGTTACTTAATGAGGTCGGGTTTGACTGCGTTACAGTTCCTTTTCGCCAGTTGACTCGCTGACCGTTCGTATCCCACGATAGTAGCGCTGAAAACACGACCCTCAATAGCGGGTCCTGGCGCAGTTTGAATTCGACGTAGCAGCCACACGCTCTTATGCAAACCGCCGCATTCCTGGAGTGGGAAGGGACTCAATATCAGTACCGGAAGCGGACCGGGGTCCCCGCGCGGGCAGCCCGCGTGGGGTGGTGGTAGCGACCGGCCGAAGACTCAAAGTGGGTTATCTGCTTCTCCGACGTTCAGTTGTCAGGTGGCTAGTCTAAATATGTCAAACCGGGTTTGCACTGGAGGGCTGTTAACCAAGCTTGAGTCTTCGGCCGGTCGCTACCACCACCC
>DATBRN010000252.1:0-7937 GCA_036560225.1 Pyrinomonadaceae bacterium
ATGGAAAGACTGCGGGGCGCAATGAGCGTTTTCTCTTCCTGGCTGGCAGAACGCCCGTCAGTATTTGCGGTCGTAAGCTTCGGAATGAAAGTCCGCGTCCTCCAATCCTTTACGAGCGAGCTTGGCAAATTCGATCGTGCATTCGATCGCCTCATGAAGGAATCAGAGGGACTCTCCACTCATGCCTATGATGCGGTAGATGACGCGATCAGAATGCTCAGCCGAAAGGCGCCGCGCACCCGCGATCACAAGCTGATGAAGCGCGTTGTCGTAGTTGTTACTGACGGCTTCCCCGTCGGCGACACGGTTGCATCCCAAACCGTTATTGAGCGAGCAAACGCGGCTGAAGTAAGCATCTACACCATAACGCTGCCGTCTTTCTCACCTACATTGGCCGCCGCCGGGCTTTCACCGTTACCTACACCGCTTGATGTTAGGCGACTCGTCGAGGACACCGGCGGCGTTGGGATCTACGCGACCGACAAAGATTTCGCGCCGCTGCTCCGCGCGCTTGCCGCAGAAGTTACCTCGTCTTACGTATTGGCCTTTTACCCGACAGACAATAAGCGACGCGATGGTCAGTTTCATAGCATCCGCGTCGAAACGCCTTCCGGCTTAAACGCACGCCAGAGTAGACCGGGCTTTTTAGGCAACATGCATTGAAATCAGGAAAGGTACTTTTGGCTGAATTCGATTCAAAAAGGACGCGCTACATCCGAATCGTGCCAAGGACTGACTTGCTTAGACCTTCGCGGCGACGATTGCGTCGTTACTTTTGTTGCATGGCGCTTATCGCCGTAGCAGCTATCACTTCGCTTGCACAGTCAGGACGTCAACAGCAGAACAGTCAACCAAAGAAAGATTCCACGGCGTCACAACGTCAACGCCAGCGGCGCGCAGATGTTCCTAACGCGAAACCCGCGCCTCCCTCTGATTTGCCGAGTACGACTACCGCGACACGATCCGCTACAGGAAAAGTTGTTCCATCCTCTTCTGCGGTCGAAGACAACGATGTCATCCGCATCAATTCAAACCTTGTTGTGGTGCCCGCATCAGTGGTTGACACCCAGGGCCGAGCGATTACCGATCTCAATCTATCGGACTTCCAGTTACTGGTTGATGGGCAACCCAAACCTCTTAGCGAATTGAGCCGTTCGGAGACACCTGTGCGCTTGGCGCTATTGTTCGACAATAGTGGAAGCCTAACCGAAACGCGTGGATTGCAGACTCAAGCCGCAATATCTTTCTTCCGGCGTGTGCTACGCCCAATTGATCAGGCGGCCATCTTTTCAGTTTCTACATTTCCGGCGCTTGAACATCCGCTGACGAATGACATCGAAAAACTCGTGCGAACGGTAGAGGGTTTCGGGAAGCCCGAGGGCGGCACCGCACTCTTCGACGCTATCGCCCAAGCTGCGACCTATTTGAAGCCACATGCAGGGCGCAAGGTCATCTTGATCGTCTCTGATGGTGTGGACACGGTTAGCCAACTCGATTTCGAGACAACGTTGAGCGACGTGCAAGCTGCTGATTGTCAGATCTTCGTAGTTCAGACCGGTCTAAGCGACAACGCGAACTTGCGCCAACTCGCCGCCGAACGCCGCATGCAGGAGTTCTCTGCGCAGACGGGCGGCTCGGTGTATGTGGCTAAAAGGACGGGTGATTTGGACCTGGCGTTTACCCAAATAGCCGCGGACTTGGCACAACAGTACGTACTTAGCTATTACCCATCAGATCAGCGTCGCGACGGACACTTCTGCATCATCCGGCTGCTTGTCAGGACGCGTTCCGGATTAAGCGTGCGTGCGCGAAAAGGTTACTTTGCGCCGAAAGCGTAAAGCGGGAAAGTATTTCAACTCGGCTTCTAGCCTGCGGCTCGGCAGTCAGGAAGCGAGCAACGAAAGCAGTTAGCTTGCCCTTACCCTCTAAACACGTTAGGAGGATGAAAATATGAGGCACATGAGCGACATTCGTAGTCGTAGTAGGGGCAGACTTCTCGTTACTTGTCTTTTGATCATTGTCGGATTCCTTTCGCTGGCTGAGTTGACGCGATTCACCTCGGCGCAGACTGGCGTGCAGAAGCCTTCTGAGCCTCCCTCTAACCGAGACGGACAGGAAATCAATCAAGATGACGTGATTTCGATAAGGACGTCCGAGGTCCTGCTGCCGGTCACAGTGCGGGATTCTAACGGCCGTTTGGTAACGGACCTGCAGCGAAAGGACTTCCGTGTTTTTGAGGACGGCCGTGAGCAACCGCTCAGTGACCTAGCATTGCGTCAGGTACCGGTGGATGTCGTGTTGATGATTGATACTTCGTCGAGTGTAGCCACCTACCTGGATGACTTTTCTCGCGCAGTCGAAGAGTTTGCGCAAAAGCTCGGGCCGGAGGATCGTATTAGCCTCATTAAATTCGACGACCAAGTAGAGTTGGTTCAGGATTGGACCCAGAGTCGCTTTCAATTGCGTCGTGCTCTGCGGCGCATTACTCCGGGCATGTTCACAAGATTCAATGACGCGCTGTTTCTGGCGGCACATGAGCAATTACAGCGTGCACGTGTGCGGCATGCCATCCTGGTTCTGACTGATGGGATCGACAGTGGACGCGGCAACGCCACGATCGAAACGGCCCTGGCCGAGCTTCTTAAGGCCGGGGTCTCAGTTTATGTCGTCAGCAACACGCAGATAGAACAAGCTCGAAAACGAGCGGACTTGGATTCACTGCTGACCTCAACTGACTCAGTTTTGAAATTCAATGAACTTCGGATCGGCGACCTGCGCGAAAGTTTGCGCGTGCTGGATTTGAGCGAGCACAGCCTCGGGAAGCTGGCTGATGCCACTGGAGGTCGACTGTACACACCCGATAGCTTCGATAAATTGGATTCAGTATATAGGGAAGTGGCTGAGGAACTTCGCCACCAGTACGCTCTTTACTACACGCCGCTTGATAAAACACGGGACGGACGCTTTCGACGCGTGAAGGTTGAAACGTTAGATCCTACATCGCGTGTTACCACGCGTGTCGGTTATTTTGCGCCGACCAAGTAATTTTGAGCTATACGGTAATCGATTAGTCGCCGAGCGGCGACCAGTTGCTTGTTTGAATGCTTCAGGATTTTTTCCCGATGCGAGCACGAACGACAAATCGTCCTTGGGAGCTTTTCAAGAGTTTTTTGCTTCTCTGCCTGTTGATTCTTGTCTTTGCAGCGATTGCTTGGCCGGTTTGCAGTCAAGAGGCAAACCGGCAGCGGCCACGTAGGGTCACAGGTGTTGAGAAACAATCACCGCCCGTTGATAAGCCGGTGAAAGCCTCAGGTGAAGAGGTGAACGAAGGCGATGTTGTTCGTGTCGAGACGCAACTGGTTTCAGTGCCGGCAGTTGTTAGCGACGCTGCCGGAAGACATCTCGCAACCTTACGTGCCGAGAATTTCACCGTGTTCGAAGATGATCAGAAGCAGACGATTGCAAACTTCAGCACAACTGAAGCGCCATTTGAGATCGCACTTCTCTTAGACACCTCGGCTTCGACGCGGGACGACGTGGCGCTAATCCGTCGCGCGGCAACTGCGTTCATTGACGCGCTGCGCCCGGGCGACCGTGTCGCCGTGATTGCTTTTAACACCTCCAAAGGAAACCGGACGCTGAGGGCCACTGTGGAAGTCCTCTCAAAGTTAACCTCGGATCGTAAAGAATTGCGCAGAGCAATCGACAACTTAGGCTCAAGCAATGGAACACCCTTCTACGATGCGCTCCAGCGGATTGCCACAGAGGTTTTCCGCGAGCAACCACGGCGGGAGGTGAGCGGTCGGCAGGCCATTGTAGCGTTGACTGATGGAGTTGATTCGACAAGCGAGGCTGACTTCTCGCAAGCGCGGGCAAAGCTACTGCGTTCTGGTCTCGCTTGTTACTTCATCCAGGTAAACACGGAAGATTTCGTTGAAGACCGGCTCTTAAAAGACTGTCAGGACGATGGACGTTTGAGCCTCTCCGCAAAGCAGCTTCAGCGATACCGTAGAATATTTGTTCCACGGGCACAGTCTGACGAATACGAAAACTTCTGTCAGATGGGACCATTTCAGCGAATGCAAATTAGTCGCGACCTCTACAATCTGGCTCGCGTCGAGATGAATGATCTGGCAAAGATCACCGGGGGCAGGAATTTCGTCGCAGCTAGCTTGCAGGATGCCCGCGCCGCCTTTGCCCAAGTCGCCACTGAAATCGGAACACAGTACAGTTTGGGTTATTACCCTACGAACAAAGCCAACGATGGCCAGTTTCGCACGATTCGCGTGGAACTTCGGGGAGTGCAAGGTAATCCGAAAGTGCGAGCGCGAGAAGGCTACTACGCGCCGAAGGAGGGCAGGCAGTAAGAACCAGTATGCTGTTATCCATTAGGGTACAGCGTTGAGAGGTTAATCTATGTCCGAGCATGACCATACCAATGAATCCAATCACCCGCATGAGCACGATCATCAGCACAGTGCTAACGGTCACAGCCACACCAAAGGTCACGGGCATACTCACGGCGCAATAAATCCATCCATCCTGACCAATGAACGAGGAATTTGGGCCGTCAAATGGTCATTTATTGGGTTACTTGTCACGACGCTCCTTCAAGCAGTCGTCGTTGTTCTTTCCGGAAGTGTGGCTCTGCTCGCCGATACGATTCATAATCTCGGCGATGCCTGCACAGCTATCCCGCTCGCCATCGCTTTTGTGTTGGCGCGGCGGAAACCTAGTAAGCGATTCACCTACGGTTATGGACGTGTTGAGGATTTGGCAGGTGTAGCTGTGGTGCTCACTATATTAGCCAGCGCCATTGTTGCAGGCTACGAATCCATTAACCGATTGTTTCACCCAAAGCCAGTAAGTTACTTATGGGCTGTGTCCGCTGCCGCCATTATTGGCTTTCTTGGCAACGAAGGCGTGGCGATCTTTCGCATTAAGGTTGGGAAAGAGATGGGCAGTGCCGCGCTCGTCGCTGATGGTTATCACGCCCGCGTAGACGGCATTGCCAGCTTGTCTGTTCTCGTGAGCGTCATCGGCGTCGGGCTGGGCTATCCCTTGGCGGACCCTATCATCGGCTTGCTGATGACCGCTTTGATTCTCAGAATTGTCTGGCAATCAGCCCAATCCGTTTTCACGCGGCTACTGGACGGGGTAAACCCGGAAGTGATTGATGAAATCAAAGGGGCTGCGAATCATACAGCAGGGGTCGAAGATGTTACCGACGTGCGAGTACGTTGGCTGGGGCATCGGCTTCATGCCGAGTTGAATATCGCGGTCAATCCCGAATGTTCGGTTAGTGATGGGCATGAGATTGCCCTGAGAACACGACATGAGCTTCTGCATAAGCTGCCATTTCTTTCAGGGGTAACAATCCATGTCGATCCAACAAATGCCTCAGGCGAGGAACATCATCACATCATCGAACATGCACATGATGGCTTACCCTCTCATTCTCACGTTTAGCCTAAATAAGAGGCCGCTCCCTAACTGTCATGTCCAGCTTCATTCCCTACTCAGAGGAACATCAAAATGGGACACGGACATGACCACGGCCCGTCACTGACGGGAAGGCGTCTTCAACTATCAATCTTTATTACACTCGCCTTTGTGCTTGGTGAAGCGATCACCGGGTACATCTCGCACTCTTTGGCGCTCATGTCGGATGCCGGCCATAACTTCGCCGACGCGCTCGCTCTCGTCTTCTCATGGTACAGCATCTGGATCGCGCGAAAACCCTCTACGCAAGCGCGCACATTTGGCCATCACCGAGTCGGTATCCTCGCTGCTTTGGTCAATGCGGTCTCCCTGGTAGTCATCGCTCTGCTGATCTTCTGGGAAGCCATGAGTCGGCTGCGCCACCCACAACCCGTCGCGAGCACGCCAATGATCGTGGTTGCGCTGGCGGCGATCCTGATGAACACAGTCATCAGCTTTTGGTTAAGAAGAGCGGCTAAGAAGGACCTCAATGTGCGCAGCGCCTACACGCACATGCTTGGCGATGCCGTGTCGGCAGCAGGCGTCGTTGTGGCCGGTGTTGTCGTAGCCTTTACCGGAGCTTCAATTGCAGACCCCATAGTTTCCATTCTCATTGGCATCCTCATCCTCTTGAGTTCGTGGGGCATTCTTAAGGAGTCAATCGACATCCTCTTGGAAGGAATACCGAAGGGCATGAATATGGTAGATGTCGAAAAGGCCATTGGCGGCGTGCATGGCGTGCTTGCGGTTCACGACCTGCATGTGTGGACTGTAGGCTCCGGCATGATCTGTTGTAGCTGCCACATCATGGTCAATGAGCAGAGCGTGCGCAGCGGAGAGAACGTGCTGAGGGGGGTCACGAAGGAATTGGAGCATCATTTCGGTATTACTCACAGCACCATTCAAGTTGAAGTAGAGGGTTGCGATCCGAATGATATGTATTGTGTGATGAAGTTGGCGCGGCGTGTCGTTGCGAAAAATCATGACCAGCCACCTTCCTAGAGTTAATCGAAAATAGGTCGGTCGCCGGTGAAACTACTTAAGAGTTTTTCTTCCACCTAGGGCGAAGGCGTAAATTTGAGTAGCTCGCCTCGCTTGGCGGGCAGCTTTGGAGCGGGAACTCCTTCCCTTGGTGCCACTCGACCGCTGCGCGTCAACGCGATCCTCTTATCACGTCCCGAGTCCTCAGCGACGGTAACTTTGATCGAGCGATAAGAGCCATCGCGAGCTTTGTTTGTCGGGTTATAGGCAACCACATACTGGGTCCGCAAGTCGCGAACGATCTCATTGGCGATCTGAGGCAATTCAGATATGGACTCCGGAAAGAAGACTCGCCCGCCAGTCTCCGTCGCGAGCTTGTTCAGTAAGGCGACAGCTTTATCTCGAGGGCTTTTGCGAATAAAGCCCCCCTCCTTATCGAGTTCTCGGACAAATCCGATTACATAGATTTGCACATCCTCTTCGCGCAGTCGCGCGAAAAGTTGCGCCTCTTTGTAAAAACTGTTTCGGTCCTCGCCGTCGGTAATTACGATTAGCGCTCGGCGGCGCCGATCATTGGCGTCTCCTTTCTTGTACTCCGCGATGTGTTCAGCGGCCAGATACACGCCGTCTATCACGGCTGTTTGCCCGCCTTCGACATAGAGATTATCGATTCCGTCCAACAGGAGATCTTTATCCGCCGTGAAGTCCTGTACTGTTTCGATTTTATCGCTGCTGATAAAGCGCTCAATGAAAGTCTCATCTCCGCGTTTGTTGCTGTTGATGATGGCTTTCGCTGCATCAATTACACTCTGAATCTGAGAGCGGAGGGATTGAGATGTATCGACAGCCAGTCCATATGTGATTGGTACTTCCTCTTTAGTGAAAAACTCAATCGGCTGTGGCTCCCCATCTTCGAATACTCGCAGATCATTCTGCTTCACGTTATCGATTGGGCGGTTGTTACGGTCGATCACTCGTACATTCAGCGTTACCAACTCCGTGTTGACCTTGATGACGCTTTCGGGATCAACCTCCTCCTCGGCACTGGGCGTGGGCTTAGGTTTTAGTACAGGAACGGGCGGAGGTTCCCCCAAATTGGGCGCAATCCGATCTCGAGGTCCTTGCGGTGTCGGAGTAGGAGTCGGCGTTGGGATTGTCCGCGCGCTAGGAACTTGAGTAACGGCTTTAGCGGGCGTTGGGCTAGGCTTAGCTGCAACAGAGTGCCCTGTTCTTCTCGGGCGCTCCTGCCAGGACGCTGCACCCAGTGCTGAAGAAATTAGTACAGTGCCTGTTAGACAGCACCAAGCGATGATGAGAACCCGGAGAGTTGTCGAGTCAGATATCGATCGGTTCTTGGATCTCCTCATTAACAAAGTAGCCTCTCGAGTGATACAAAAAAACGAAGTGCCCCGCTAATTTTGATTCGGCAAGGCGTAATAGCCTTCCTTCGATCGAACGAAAAGTCGAGGCAGGCC
>DATBRN010000253.1:0-5948 GCA_036560225.1 Pyrinomonadaceae bacterium
ATATGGATTTGAGTGAACTGTCCAGTTAATGTAAAGCAAACTGTTAGTTTGCGTAGGTGTGTTACCACTCATGATCCGTTGCAGACTAAACAGTTTTGCCTTACTTCAGAAAGCCAATGATCGTTTCACTTTCGGGCAGATTTCGCGGGCGTGGTAGTTTCTCCGAAGGCGAAGAGGTGATTAATACCGCGCACGATCAGTAATCCACTGTTTATCGCCGGCGTGGCCATCATTACTTCACCAACAGGATTTGTCGCCAGCAACTCATACTTTGGTCCTGCCTTTACGACGAACACATCACCGTCCTCGCTCGAGAGATAGATTTTGTTGTCGGAAGCAACCGGTGATGCAGTAAAAGCTCCACCCTTGCCGCCTAAACGTTCCTGATAAATTCGTTCGCCAGTCTTGGCGTTGTAGGCCGTCAACACGCCCTGGTTTGAACAGGTGTAGAGGTAATCGCCATAGACTATTGGTGTCGGCATATAGGGACCGCCGCGTTGCTTGCTCCACACGATGAACTCGTTTGATTCTTTGCCGTCCTTAAGCGAGATGTCGCCATTCGCGCCCGGCTTGATGGCATAGATGGGTTGGATCGGAGCGTACCCGCTGGTGACGAAAATCAGATCATGCGCGACGAAGGGCGTTGGCGTCGTTAACTCTGAGTTGGGCGTCAACTTCCATAACTCTTTTCCGGTCAGCGGGTCATAGCCGCGTATGGCCCTGGAGCCATTGGTGATCAGTTCCGCTCGAGTCTTTCCTTCGCAGACGGTCGGAGTTCCCCACGATGAAATCTCGTCGCGCTTGGTTTTCCAGACCTGCTTACCCGTTTTCAGATCGTAGGCGGCGATGAATGAATTTTCCTGAACATCAGCCTGAACAATTACGAGGTTCTTATAGATGATCGGCGAACTGCCATGCTCCCATTGATAGTCGGCGTCGTAGAACCAGCCGGAGTCGAGCACGCCCAGATCCTGCTTCCAAAGAAGCTTGCCCTTGAGGTCATAACAGTAGAGACCTTCGGAACCAAAAAGAGCTACCAGATATTTTCCATCGGTCGCCGGAGTAGAATCTGCATGCGTCGACTTTGGGTGGCGTTTGACCTTAGGTACGCCCTCGCTGGCAACGCGTTCCCAAAGAATTTTCCCCGTCTGCGAATCAAGCGCATAAATCTTCCAGGTGTGTTTGGGGTCATCCTTCACCGGCGTTACGTCGCCAAACAGCCCGTAGCGAGTTTCCGGTTTCGCATTACTGCTGATCGCGGTGGTAACAAAAATCTTATTGCCCCAAGTTACTGGACTCGAATGACCGAGACCAGGTATTTCAGTTTTCCAACGCATGTTTGCTGCTTTACCGGCGTCCCACTTAACCGGTGCCCCAGTTGTCTCCGCTACCCCGGCGGCGCCTGGTCCACGGAACTGGGGCCAGTTTTGCGCGCTTACGCGCAGGGGAACAATGGAAGTAACGAACAGGGAGAAAAGAAGGAGTCGCTTCATAAGAACCTCGAAGTTGTTCGTTGTCTCAGTCCGCCTGAGCAGACGACTGATAGTTGCCCAGCAATTCATTGCTGGGATCAGGTCAGCGGCTTGCTACTGTTGCTTGGTTTATTCGAACCGCTTAAACAGCGTCGTCGTAACTCCCTGCTTGATTTCAACGCCGGTTACCTTGTCACCTTCAAGTTTGAAAGTGATACTGAGGCCGTCGAAGCCCGCCGGTTTGAAAGTGGTCTTGTCCACCGCCATCAACGGAAACGGTTGTCCCGCGAAAGCAACCACCAGCTTGTTATCCTTCACGGTAACGGTAAGCTCTCGCCCGCCATCATTCTTGTACTTGCCAACGTAGGTCTGGAGCGTGGCGGAATCAACTTCCGGCGGTGGCACCGCACCGGCCTTTCTGAGCAGTTCAGCTATTTCATCATTCTTGTTTTCGCCGGTGGTCGCCGCAACGAGTGCCGATGTCAGTGCGCTCGCCGTCGCCCCAGTCTTTTCCAAAGCTATCCGCACAAGTGCAACCTTGTTCGCGCGTGCGCCGGTCAGTAAGACATCGTCGACGTTTTGAGGCGCCTTTTCCAGTAGCGCGCGCACAATCTCATCGTGACCGTGGTCGAGCGCCCAGGTCATGGCCGTAGCGCCGTAAAAGGTATCCTTAACTGTCACGTCAGCGCCGCGGGCGAGCAAAACCTTGACGACCTCGGTGTTACCCCTTTCCGCAGCCTTGAAGAGTGCAGTCATACCGTAGCGAAACTTGGCGTTCACGTCAGCACCTTTATCGAGTAGTGCCGCTACTGCCGCTGCGTCGCCCTTGCGGGCAGCCTCCCAAAGTTGGTTGTTCAGCTCCTGTTTCGGATCCTGGGCGACGGCCACCAACTGAAACACAAACAGGGCAAGGGAAAGGGTGGTAATCTTTCTTGAGCTCATCGCAATTTCATCCTGAATGGCGTTCAAAGGTAAACTGTTAAGTGAAGACGAACGCTGCCAAAAGAAACTCGGAGAAAAAGTGAATCACTGCAACGCAAGCTTACGTATTGTACATCTCTAAGGTTGCACGCGCGCAGCGATTTTGCGGGTCTAATCTTCGTCTGATTATCTTTGTTATAGAAACTAAGATGGACATCCAAAATGACTAATCTTCTTTCCATTTTTTTGGAATTCACGCTGGCTTTATCGCTACTGACTCCGCTAATGCTAAGTGATTGGCCCGATTGGCGAGGCCCGGCTCGCGATGGCGTTTCGCTTGAAAAGGGACTGCCAACTAAGTGGTCGCCTGCCGGACAGAACCTGGCATGGAAAGTTCCGTATGGTGGACGGTCGGCGCCGATTGTTATGAACAATCGAGTCTACCTGCAAAACACCGCTGGCACAGGCGAATTGGAGCAGGAGCGCGTGATGTGCTTCAACGCCGACAATGGAAAACTTCTCTGGGAGCATCGCTTCAACGTTTACTTGAGCGACGTTCCGCCGCATCGAGTGGGATGGGCATCTCCGGTCGGTGATCCTGCTACTGGCAATGTCTATGCGCTGGGAGTCGGCGGAACTCTTCTTTCCCTTTCCAGCGAAGGAAATGTTTTGTGGGAGCGCTCCCTCGGAGAAGACTTCGGATTACTGACCACGCATGGCGGACGCACGGTCTCGCCCATTATTGACGGCGACCTGGTTATCGTGAGCGGTGTCGCTTTCGTCTGGGGCGAGCATGGACGCGGCGCTCACCGCTTCATCGCCTTCGATAAGCGAACAGGCGAGACGGTGTGGATCAGCGCGCCGGGCGGACGTCCCTACGATACCACCTACGCGCCACTCGTTATCGCCAATGTAAATGGAACGCGCCTGTTGATTGAGGGCGCGAGTGATGGAATGGTCCACGCAATAAAGCCGCAAACAGGTGAGCCGGTTTGGAAATATGAAATATCAAAGCGCGGGATCAATTCCGGCGTCGTCATGCATGGTACGGACGCTATCGTAACGCACAGTGAGGAGAACCTCGACTCAAGCGAGATGGGAATGATCGCATCAGTGGACGCGACCGGACGCGGCGAGGTCAAAAAGGAGCAGGTTAAGTGGCGCAATTACGGTTGGATGGGTGGCTTCTCGTCGCCGGTCATCGACGGGGACCGCGTCTATCAGGTGGACAATAGCGCGAACCTCGGTGCATTCGACATCAACACCGGCAAGCAACTGTGGCGGCTCACGCTGGGCACAGTTCAGAAGGCTTCGCCTGTCCTGGCGGAGGGTAAACTCTACGTCGGCACCGAAAGTGGCAAATTCTTCATCCTGAAACCAAGCGCAACTGGCTGCGAGATCCTCGATCAGAAGCAGCTGGGCACAGAGCAAAAGCCCGAAGTTATAATCGCCTCGGTGGCGGTCTCCGACGGTCTAGTGTACCTGGTGAGCGACTCAAATCTCTACGCTATCGGAAAGAGGGAAAAGAAGTCGTCGGTACCGCCTGCTCGCCTCAGGGTTGGCGGTTCCTCAACTGGGCCGGTGACGCACGTTCAAGTTGTTCCCACCGAACTCATGCTCAAGCCTGGCGACAAAGTGAGTTTCCGTGTTCGACTCTTCGACGAGGGCGGCAATTTCATTCGCGAGGAGAAGTCAGCCGAATGGTCACTTGACAAGCTCAAGGGTACTGTAGAAAACGGACAATTCGTCGCATCCTCGGACGGCGGCTGGCAAGCTGGGACGGTGAAAGCGAATGTTGGTGGCGTAACTGGGGCGGCGCGCGTGCGAATTGCTCCACCGTTGCCATGGAGCGAGAACTTCGACCAGTTGGCCGCGAACAGTGTGCCAGCGACCTGGACCAACACCTTGACCAAGTACGTCGTGCGCGAGCTGGATGGCAATAAGGTGCTCGTCAAGACGACCGAGGGCTCTTCGTTGCTGAGTAGAGCCAGGGCTTACATGGGACCTACTGATTTGTCCGATTACACAGTCGAAGCCGACATTAAGGCCACTCAAAAACGGAGGCAGCAGGGTGACGCCGGAATAATCGCGCAACGTTACGCTATGGTCCTGTATGGTAACGGACAAACGCTGAAAATCGAGGAGTGGCAGCCGGAGACAGCGCGGACCGTTACAGTTCCTTTCGCGTGGAAACCGGACACCTGGTATCGAATGAAGTTTACCGTTCAGAATCTGCCTGACGGCAAAGTGCGGGCGCGCGGCAAAGTGTGGCCGGATGGAGAAGCCGAGCCGGCTTCATGGATTATCGAGCGCATTGATCCGATCGGGAACCGTCAGGGCAGTCCCGGAATCTTCGGGAATGCTCCTGCAGAAATCTATTTTGATAATCTGAAGGTATATAAGAATCAGTGAACAGTGGGGTGGGCAGTGGGCATAGGCACTAAGCAGTAAGCAGAATGTAGATAGGGGAATCACAATGATTGCGAACAAATCGCGAAACAGCTGCATTGGTAAATTGAACAGAAATCGCCGTAGCAGTTCAGCAAGGCCAAGGTTCCGAGTATCCAAAATGAGTCTGCTTCTGGCTGCCTTCTGCCTTCTGCTTTCTGCCTTCTGCTTTCTGCCTTCTGCCTTCTGCTTTCTGCCTTCTGCCTTCTCAGTGCGGGCTTCCGATCCCGGTAACGGCGACTGGCCCATGTGGGGTGGCACGCCGGACCGCAACATGGTTTCGAGCATGAAGGGGCTTCCCACCAGCTGGGATGTGAAGACGAAGAAGAACGTGAAGTGGGTGGCGGCGCTTGGTTCGCAGTCCTATGGAAATGTCGTCGTTGCCGGTGGACAGGTTTACGTCGGCACAAACAACGAGGGGTTACGCGATCCTAAAGTGAAAGGGGACAAGGGCGTGCTGATGGCCTTCCGCGAGTCCGATGGTTCGTTCTTGTGGCAGATGGTCCACGATAAACTTGTTGCCGGGCGCGTCAATGACTGGCCCTATCAAGGTCTGGCGTCATCGCCCCTGGTCGAAGGCGATCGGATCTATTACGTCTCAAACCGGGCTGAGCTCATGTGCCTGGATACACAGGGCTTCCGCGACAAGGAGAACGATGGGCCAATCACCGATGAGAAATTGACGGGTGAGTTTGATGCCGATGTGGTATGGAAGTTCGACATGATGGAGGAGGTCGGCTCGCTTCCGCACAATTTGGCAAACTCCTCCCCAGTCATCTACGGCGACCTGATCTTCGTTAGCACGTCTAACGGGCAGGACGAGAGCCACGTGAACGTCCCCGCGCCTAAAGCGCCCGCAATCATCGCCGTCAATAAGAAGACGGGTAAGCTCGTCTGGGAAGATAATCCTGTCGGCGATCGCATCCTGCACGGTCAGTGGTCTGCGCCGGCGGTCGGACGCGTCGGAGGCGTCGATATGCTCGTACACGCGCAGGGGGATGGGTGGATTCGCGGCTACGAAGTTCTCACAGGGAAGAGGCTTTGGGAGTTTGACACAAATCCCAAGGATTCCGTCTGGCCGAAGACGCGAAACGAAATCATTTCAAC
>DATBRN010000254.1:0-7218 GCA_036560225.1 Pyrinomonadaceae bacterium
GCTTAGTAGTTGTAAATGCCGCAGCGGCTCTGTTCGTTGGCGGTAAAGCGAATGACCTCAGCGAAGCGGCGAAGTTGGCGGAACAGAGTATCGACAACGGCGCCGCGGCGAAGAAACTAGAGGAGTTGGTCGCAGCGACCAGTCGAGGTTTAGAGCACTAATGTTGGCGGCAAAGCCGCGAGATCAAGTTATGGATCTACTTTCTGAAATCATTGCGACTAAGCGACGAACCCTTGAACCGGCAAAGAAAGCAGTTTCGCTTGAGATTATTCGCAGGAGAGCAGAAGAGGCGCGAACCGGCGCCACACGTCACGCTTTATCAGCAGCGCTCAACAATGGCGACCGAAGAAACATCATTGCCGAATTCAAGCGGCGATCACCTTCAAAGGGAGTGATATACGAGAATGCCGATCCGGCGAAGATTGCGCGTAGTTATGAGACGGCTGGCGCTGCCGCCATCTCCGTGTTGACCGAAGAGAATTATTTCGACGGCTCACTAAATGATCTGCGCCAGGTTCGTGAAGTCGTTTCAATTCCGATTCTGCGCAAGGATTTTATCTTCGACGAGTATCAGGTATATGAATCGGCAGAGGCAGGAGCAGACGCGCTATTGCTCATCGTGGCGGCGCTAGATAATGAGACGCTTGCCCGACTGCGGCGAGTGACCGAAGAGGAATTGGGACTGGACGCGCTGATTGAGGTCCACACTCAGGAGGAGCTGGACCGGGCAGTCGCAATCGGAGCAACGCTCATCGGAGTAAACAATCGCGATTTGCGAACCTTCAACGTATCCACCGAAACTTCAGTGCAGCTCGCTAACCTCGCGCCAGCTGGCGCGGTATTGGTTAGTGAAAGCGGGCTCAACCCGGCTGAAGTCAGTAAGCTAAAGGCGGTGGGCTATAAAGGCTTTTTGGTGGGCGAAGCCTTGATGCGCGCCGAGGATCCGGAGCGGCAGCTGCGCGCCTTCCGGGGAGAGAATTAGATGACATTGGTAAAGATCTGTGGCATCACCAACCTCGATGATGCGCTTGCGGCGGTTGACGCCGGCGCTGACGCGGTTGGCTTTAATTTCTATCGCCGCAGCCCGCGCTACATCACGCCAGAGGCAGCGCAAGCGATCAGCGAGCATTTGCCTGCGAAGGTGATGACTGTCGGAGTTTTCGTCAATGAAGAGCTCGACGCCGTTGAAAAAACTGCCTCGACCGCCAGGCTTTCAGCGTTACAGTTGCATGGAACTGAGTCGCGGGAATACTGTAATGCGCTCAAGGATAGATACGTGATCAAGGTGTTCGCCACTGGTGACGAATTCAAACCCGAGATAGTGCTCGACTATGGCGTTCAGGCGGTCATGCTGGATGCCTTTGACAAAGACAGATTTGGCGGCACAGGAAATCTGAGCAATTGGTCAGTCGCGAGGCAAACAAGGGAGCTCTTTCCCAAACTATTTCTCGCCGGCGGTTTGTCGCCTGAAAACGTTGCCGAAGCGATCGATCGGGTCGATCCGTACGCGGTCGATGCTTGCAGCTCGATCGAGCGTGCGCCTGGCCTAAAGGACCACGTGCGAATGCATGCGTTCATTACCGCTGTGCGCGGTGCAACTGGTTGAAGCCCGCTAAGCGGGTTTCCAAGATGACAGAAATCGAAACACAACCTGATGAACTGGGCCACTGGGGAGTCTACGGCGGTCGTTATGTGCCAGAAACGTTGATGGCGCCGTTGGAGGAGTTGACCGCTGCCTACCTCAGTGCCCGCGACGATTCTGCGTTTGCGTCAGAGTTGGCGACGCTATTGAAGGAATACGCCGGCAGACCTACACCGTTGTTGTACGCCGAGCGTTTAACAGAACACGCCGGCGGGCCGAAGATCTATCTCAAGCGTGAAGACCTGCTCCATACCGGCGCTCACAAGATCAACAACACGTTGGGCCAGGTATTATTGGCCCGTCGCATGGGCAAACCTCGAGTAATAGCCGAGACCGGCGCCGGACAGCATGGGGTGGCGACAGCAACAGTTTGCGCGCTCTTTGGATTAGATTGCGTTGTCTACATGGGATCCGAGGACATGCGGCGTCAGGCGTTGAATGTTTTTCGGATGAAGCTGCTGGGCGCGGAGGTTCGCGAAGTCAACACAGGTTCGTGCACACTCAAGGATGCGATCAACGAAGCACTTCGCGACTGGGTAACCAACGTGGAGAACACATATTACCTTCTGGGAAGCGCACTTGGACCCCACCCATATCCTTTAATGGTTCGCGACTTCCAGACTGTCATCGGTCGTGAGGCGCGTCAGCAGATTCTGCAAAAGGAGGGACGATTACCGGATCTGCTGGTCGCGTGTGTTGGCGGCGGCTCAAACTCCATTGGCCTGTTCCACCCGTTTTTGCGCGACGATTCGGTTCGCATGGTCGGCGTTGAAGCTGGTGGACGAGGCAACGAGCTGGGTCAACACGCTGCGCGGTTCAACAGCAGTGGTGGCGGCCGTCCAGGCGTTTTGCAGGGCACGATGAGTTACGTCCTCCAGGATGCGAACGGGCAGATTGCAAGCACGCACTCGATTTCTGCGGGACTGGATTATCCGTCTATCGGTCCCGAACATGCGTCCCTCCACGACTCACGTCGCGTTGAGTACACTTCGGTGTCAGACACGGAAGCTCTCGACGCTTTTCAAACTCTGTCTCAACTCGAAGGCATAATCCCTGCGCTCGAATCGGCCCACGCGGTCGCATACGCAATCAAACTCGCTGGAAAGATGGGTAGCGATGAGATTGTCATAGTGAATCTTTCGGGACGCGGGGATAAAGATGTGAACACAGTTCAGGAAAGCTTGAAGTCTCAAACCTAGCCTCGGGGTTTCTCTTATTTTGCGACGAATCGAGCGTGCGTTTAGCCAGCTAAAGCGGGAGGGGAAGAAGGGTTTCATTCCCTTCATTACCGCCGGCGATCCCGATCTCGATGTGACCGGGGAATTGCTGGTTGAACTCGCAAATTCCGGCGCTACCCTGATCGAACTTGGCGTGCCATTTAGTGATCCGATGGCGGATGGCCCGGTAATCCAACGCGCTTCCGAACGGGCCCTCAAACACGGATTCGGGCTGCAAGAGATTCTAGCGACTACCGCCACGGCCCGAGGCAGGATCGACACTCCAATTGTTCTCTTTAGTTACTTCAACCCGCTGCTGCAATACGGCGTTGATAGGCTTGCGCGCGATGCCAGACAGGCGGGCCTCGACGGAATTCTTGTTACTGACTTGACGCCCGAAGAGTCCGAGCAGTTTGCCGCAACGCTTAGATTGAATGAGCTCGACATGATCTTTCTGGTCGCCCCGACGTCTACCGACGCGCGTTTGCAGATGATTGCCGCCCATGCAAGCGGTTTTGTATATGCTGTTTCACGCGCCGGCGTCACTGGGGCTCGCGAAGATTTGAGCCGCGAGGCAGAATTACTCGTCACGCGCGTGCGCAGGTTTTCCAGTTTGCCTATCGCAGTGGGGTTTGGTATCTCCAGTGTTGAGCAGGTAGAACAGACTCTTACATACGCGGATGCGGCGGTTGTGGGTTCAGCGATCGTGGCACAAATCGAGAAGCTCTCGTCAGGACCGAATCTAGTAAAGGAAATAGGGCAGTTCGTGCGTAGTTTGATCCCGGCGGGAGTGAAAGCAGAATGAAGGAAACTCCGGATCCCGGTTCTGGTATTGGGCGCGGATCGATCGTAGTGATTGTTCTCCACACTCCACGCGAAAAATGTTGGGGCGTGCTCGACGATATCAGTCAGGCCGGAGTATTCTTGCGCGGCCTCGACCTGAATTCGTTTGATGCCTGGGTAAGCGCAGTAGCGCATGGAGAACCGTTCATCGGTTTTGGCGATCTGTTCTTCCCAATGTGGCGGGTTGAACGGATCTCAAGGGACGAAGCGGCTGCCGGAGTTCCTTCGCTTTACGAACAAGTTGAACATCGCACGGGTCATACACTTGATGAGTTGTTGCGAAGTGACAACAGCAAGTTAAGCTGATTTGGCATTATGTTTTTATGGGTGCAACCTCGCCGGAACATCGGTGCAGAGAGGGCTGCTGTTGCGCGCCATGCCGGAATCCCAAAGGCCAACCCTCCGAAAAATAATTTGTTGCAAGCATGAAACACTGTTCCATTCTCGCGCTGGTTATGCTATGCTCGGCGCAATCCGACGGTGAAGAGAAGAGCCTTTCGCCAGGGACTTTTGAGAAAAGGAGCAGAAGAAAGAGATGTATGTCATGGCTGATGACCGAATAAGCATGGATCGCGGCAAGGCTGTAGAGGCGGCGCTCTCAAACATAGAGAAGAGATTTGGCAAAGGATCAATCATGCGTTTGGGCGAGCGCGATGTGTCAGATATTCCAGCAATTTCCACTACGTCCATCAGTCTCGACGCGGCGGTCGGGGTTGGCGGCGTGCCGCGCGGACGGATTATCGAGATATATGGTCCTGAGAGTTCCGGCAAAACCACGCTTGCCCTTCATATCGTCGCAGAAGCGCAAAAGGCCGGTGGAGTTGCCGCTTACATCGATGCTGAACACGCAATGGATGCGGACTACGCCGGCAAGCTTGGTGTAGACATCGATCAACTTCTGATCTCCCAGCCGGATTCTGGTGAACAGGCACTGGAGATTGCGGAAGCGCTGGTGCGTTCAAACGGAGTTGATGTCATTGTAATTGACTCGGTTGCGGCATTGGTCCCGCGCGCAGAGCTCGATGGCGAGATGGGAGACTCGCTGCCCGGCTTGCAAGCGCGTCTGATGTCTCAGGCGTTGCGTAAACTTACGGCGATAGTTTCGCAGTCGAATACCTGCTTTATTTTCATCAACCAGATCCGGGAAAAAATAGGTGTAATGTTTGGCAATCCGGAAACAACAACGGGAGGACGCGCCCTTAAGTTTTATGCTTCCGTGCGATTGGATATTCGACGCATCGGGGCCCTCAAAGATGGCGACCGGGTGGTGGGTAACCGTACCCGGGTGAAGGTCGCCAAGAACAAAGTGGCGCCTCCTTTCCGTGAGTGCGAATTCGACATCATGTATGGTGAAGGTATCTCCCGTCAGGGTGATGTTCTGGATCTGGCTGTGGCGCAAAATGTGATCGACAAGAGTGGTGCGTGGTTTTCGTATAAGGGCGATCGCCTGGGCCAGGGACGCGAGAATTCGAAACAGGCGTTGCGAGATAATCCGGAACTCCTCAAACGCATCGAGAGAGAAGTAAAGGTAAAACTCGGAATGCCCGTGCCAGAGGAAACACCGGCAGCTGCGCCGAACGCGAAGGCGGCTGCGGCGGATAAGAAATAGACCAAACTCTAAATGACCACCGGCGTTCGGCTTCGGAATTCAAAAGCTCCGCAGCCGGGCGCCGATTTTTGTCTGACTTTTTAGTGCTTTACAGGTCGACGGTCTAAACCGATAATCCGCCGCAGTAACATGAAAATTCCCGTCTGTCCGCGAGGACAAGCCGCTCGTGCGGGTAAAACAGGCGAGATTTTCCATTTATCATTTCTCAGTTGTCATTTTTTCATTGAAGAACAAAGAAAGCAGTTAAAGAGTTTCGCATAAACGAAAAATTGAAATGAAAAATGAGAAATTTGAAATGAGAAATGGAAAATGGTCCAGTCTTGTTCGGCTCATTATACAGCTTTGAAAACGCCTGGACAGCAGAGTCCCCTGTAACTATGCCATCAATTCTCATTAAAGGCGGAACGCTTCTGACGATGAACGAGAAAGATTTCATCGTTCGAGGTGATCTACTGATCCGCGATGGCGTCATCAGGACCATAGGCGAACCAGGTCAAACGGCCGACACGGTTATCGACGCCGCGGGTTGCGCAGTTCTGCCAGGTTTTGTTCAAACGCATATCCACCTCTGCCAGACGCTATTTCGTGGCGTCGCCGATGATCTGCTGCTACTCGACTGGCTCAAGAAACGTGTATGGCCCATGGAGGCAGCTCACAATGCCGCTTCGATTAAAGCTTCAGCCGAACTTGGCATCGCCGAATTGATCAAAGGTGGCACCACATGCGCCTTAACGATGGAGACTGTTAACCACACGGAAGAGGTCTTCAGAGTGGTTGAAAACTCGGGCTTCCGAGCCACTGTGGGCAAATGCATGATGGACAAAGGTGACGAGGTGCCCGAGGCCTTGCATGAAGATACCGAGGCATCAATCAGCGAGTCGTTGGCATTGCTCGAATCATGGCACGGCAAAGCCGACGGCCGAATTCAGTATTGCTTCGCGCCGCGCTTCGCGCTTAGCTGCACGCACGAGCTTCTTACTCGCGTCGCTAAGCTTGCAGAAGAACGTAACGTCATTGTGCACAGCCATGCCTCCGAGAATAGAAACGAGTGTGCACTGGTTGAAAGCGAAACGGGTCTGCGTAATGTTGCTTATTTCGACTCGATTGGATTGAGCGGTCGTCACGTCGTTTTGGCTCATTGTGTGCATCTCGACGCAGCGGAATTCGAGATACTCGCCAACACGCGCACTAACGTCGCCCATTGTCCATCGTCGAACCTGAAACTCGGTTCCGGCGTTGCAGAGATTACCAGGATGCTCGAGGCGGGGATTTCCGTTTCCCTTGGTGCGGACGGAGCTCCTTGCAACAACCGGCTCGACATGTTTACGGAGATGCGCAGCATGGCGTTGTTGCAAAAGGCCAAGCATGGCCCGGAAGTTATTCCCGCGAGACAGGCTCTGCGTATAGCGACAATCGATGGCGCCAGGGCGCTTGGCTTGGAGGAACAGATTGGAAGTCTGGCAGTGGGGAAACGGGCGGACGTGATCGTAGTCAGTCTCGGGGCACTGCATTCAGCCCCGAACGCAACCGACCCATCATCGGCCCTGGTGTACTCGGCCCAGACGTCCGACGTTCGGAGCGTCGTGATCGATGGACGCGTGGTAATGAACGAAAGAAAGCTGATTGCTTTGGACGAGGACTCGGTGGTCCAGGTAGCGAACCAGGAAGCCGCTGCGTTGATTAAACGAGCTGAACTCGAAGCATGAGCGGGTGGAAACTTGAGGGGCGCGTCGGCGTTGAGGTGAGTAAAAAGGGAGCCTAAAAATGGCTGTGCCAGCTCGAAGGTAGCGACTGCGGGGGGCGCGATCGGCGGCCGAGCTGGCACTGGCGGGCACTTTCAATTTTGAATCGGATGTCGTCTTTTCAACTGGACTGACGTTTGGGCGCCAACCCCATCCTCAACGACT
>DATBRN010000255.1:0-7550 GCA_036560225.1 Pyrinomonadaceae bacterium
TCACTTCTAGCTCTACCGACCGCTCCGCGGGCTAAATGCTTTTTGTTGATTCTGATCCTGGGGTTCCGCTGCGCTCCACCCCAGGCTGATATGGCTGACAGTTGTCAAGAAGAAAAAGCAATGCCTGACGTCCCAGCTGGACGTGGTTTGCTATTGTAAAGTTTGGCTTGGCTGAGATTCTCAAGACAGCGGCAGAGGCTTCCGCTAGGGCTCCATTTAGCGACGGTTGATCAAGCTGATATGCGTGGGTTGGTTACCACCGGTCACTCTGTGCGTCGCGGAGCTGCTTCGGACTTTAAGTCGAGCGTCACCCTGATTGCCGCTGTTGGGCGGCGAGAGTGGCTCATTAGCCTGGGTCGAAGATTCTCCTTACCGTGGCCCGTTAGCATTGAAGCCCCTGTCGCTATCTTGAGTCTTCTCTAAATACTTCTCCTTTTCAAGTAATTGCTCTAATGAGCGTGGGCGCCCGCCGAGCGAGCCCTACATCGCTCGGCGAGGCGGGCGACCACGCGGTATCTGTCGATGTCAGACGGCTGTAGCCGGCACCTGCTTGTTCGCAGTGGCAAGAGCTATGGCCCACATGAAGGCGCACAACTCTCGAGCCACGGCGATGATAATCTTCTTCTTATTCTTGCCACGCGCGCTGAGTCGGCGATAACGGCCACAGAGTCGCACCTGGGCGCGCCAACTGATCTCAATTATTTCGCGAGAGAGTCCCTGCTGGCGCTGCTTGAGGGCTCTAGTCACCCGCGGCGGGCGCGCGTAAGCCCAAGCCGACTCCACCAGCGAACGTCGCGCATGTCCATTACCGGTCTTGGTGATACTCCCTTGTCGTCTTTTGTCTCCCGTGGAGTCTTCACTGGGCACCAAACCCAAGTACCCCATCACTTCGCGTGGCTTACTAAAGCGCGTTAGGTCTCCAACTTCGGCTACCATCTCCACCGCCGTCACCAAGGCTACACCCCGTAACGCTTGCAACGCGGCTACTACTGGTTGCATCCGCCATGCTGGTAAGAGTTCTTTAATTCGCTCAGTCAATCGCCTGACACGGGCTTCTGCTTCCTCCAACGCCACTAGTTCTTCCGCCAATACGTAGGCCTGGGCTTCATGTGCTAGCTGCAAACCGCCTAACCACTGGCGATAATCACTACTCCAACTCTCTCCCTTACCTGAATACTTGATCCCGTGACGCAAGAGCAGAGACTTGAGTTGTTGTTTTACTCGCGTCGCCGCTGCCACGGCTGCGGCCCGGCCGCGACTCAGATCTCGCATTGCTTCGTCTTCCTCGCTGGGCACGTAGATCGCTTCCAGGTCCCCAGACCGGTCCAGTCGCGCCAGCTTCCGCGCATCGCGCCGATTGGTTTTCACTCGTTCGCCTGGTTGCCGTGGGATCCGCGACGGCGCTACTACCACGCAAACTATTCCTTCTTTTCCTTGCAGATGGCGATAAATCCCGTAACCACAGGGACCTGCCTCATAGACAAAGCGCAGCTCTTGGTGTCCCTGCTTTCGTAGTTGTTTGATCAACTTATCCAACGCCGTCAGCGTCGCCGCGATACGTCCCCAACTTCGTACCTCATGATTGTTGCTCCCAAACCCTTCCGCGATGGCGATATCAAACCCCTGACTATCTGTATCCATCCCGATATGCGTGATAAACTTTTTCATGGCCTTCGTCTCCTTAATGTGGCTCTGTGCCAGGTTGTTATTACAAACACCAGCATAATCCACGTTCTTAAGGGACTAAGGCCTTTTTCTCTCTGTCAGCCATAATGACTTTATGCTGTCGGCCGCTCCGCGGACTGATTCCGACAGATTCCTCCGCGGGCTCGTTGAATGGTTTCAAGCCGAGACGATCTCTGCGGCCCTCTAGCCGCGCTGTGTAATCTGCATAATCTGTGGATTTTCTTCTGATGCAGTGTTCCTGCCGCCTGCTTCTGCTCTTGTCTTCTACTGCCATCTGAAAATCTTCAGGGCAACAACAAAGCTGATAAGCAGCCACGCCAGCAATATCGCTACGTGGATCCAGTTAGCCCAGAGCGGTATCCCTTCGTTCATCACAGCTCGCAGGAGTGTGTTGAGTGCCGTCAGCGGCAACGCCTTGATGAACGGTTGAAAGACTTGCGGAAACCGCTCAGAAGAGAAGAATGTCCCTGAAAGCAACCACATCGGAAGCATAATGAAGTTCATCAACCCCGACACTCCTTCAATCGTCGTGGGTCTGGCAGCTACAAGGAGGCCGATTCCTGAAAAAGTAAAGCCTCCGAGCAAGGTGATTAGGGAAACGCTCAGCCATGAACCCCGCACAGTGAAACCAAAGACGAGCCAGGCGAAGACGACAACGGCCGCGACTTCAAGGAATAAAAACACCAAGCGCGAAAGGATGAACGAAAGCAGATAGTGCGAACGCCGCATTGGTGTCGCCGCAAAACGCTTAAGCAGTTTGCGCGAGCGGGCGATCACAACGGTAAATCCCAGTCCCCACAAGCCGCTTCCCATCAGGTTCATACCAATTAAACCTGGAACCAGGAAGTCTACATATCGGGCACCGGTTTCAGTGATTCTTTCTTCTCCGACCGTGACTACATCGGTTCTTCCTTTTGCACGCTGCAAGACATCGTCAACGATGAGTCTGGCAGTACGGCTCTCCGGTCTGGTCGGATCAAAACGTAAGGAATAAGAATCAGTACCAGGTTTTATGATTATCGCCACCTTCCCGCTTCTCAATGCCCGTGCTGCTTCGTCAGGAGGTAGAACGGATGAGATGATGTCAGGAGAATGCGCGAGAACATTTGCGAGCTCGCTTACACTCGGTTTTGTCGCATCAGCCTCAATAGCCACAAATGTTTTATCAGGTGCTGTGTTGCGAAAAGCTATGCCGAGTGCGACGGTCATTAGCACCGGAAAGATGAAAACCCAGAAGACGGCCTCTCGCTCACGCAGAAACTCGCGCACTCGCATCGTGGTCAACTCAATCAGAGGATGCAATGATTGGCTAGTGGTCTCTTTATCCATGTGCTTCGTTCTAAAAACTTATCCACAGATTACACAGACAGGAGCAGGGGCAGCAGGCAGGAGCAGGAAAACGGACTAACTAGTCTTACCGCAAACGAACGACTACTTTCCTACAACAGATCACAGTATCCGTCGATATGTGAACGATCATGACTGCTCCTGCCTGCTGCTCCTGCTCCTGGTCTGTGTAATCTGCGTAATCTGCGGATAGTTCTTACCCCTCCCGCAGCATTCTCCCAGTCAACTTCACAAAAACATCTTCTAGTGTCGCCTGATGCGTTGTTAGCGACACGAGTTCTGACTGTTGTCGTTTGATTTCTTCAAGCAGCGCCGGCAATGCAACGCCCATCTCCGCAACAGTCAGCGAATAATCGTCATCACGTTTGTGCAAATGACTCACGGCCGGAAGACTCGTTAACGCATCGTCAGCAATCTCTTTGGTAACCCGGAATTCAATGATCTGATCCGCGCCAAGCGATTCAATCAGTTCGAGCGGTGTTCCCAGCGCGATGATTTTCCCGTGATCCATGATCGCCACGCGGTCGCATAGACGAGTCGCCTCTTCCATGTAGTGAGTAGTCAGGAGCACGGTACCGCCTCCTTCGCGGAATTTGTCGACCACGTCCCACAGCGATAGACGGGCTTGCGGATCAAGGCCGGTGGTCGGTTCATCAAGAAACAAGAGTTCAGGATCACTGACTAGTGCGCAAGCAACTGCAAGGCGCTGTTTCTGACCCCCTGAGAGTTTGCCGACACGTGCGTTTCGTTTCTCTTCAAGTGCAACTGTTTGAATGACCTGGTCCACGGAGTGACCCCGTTTATAAAAGCTGCGAAAAAGTCGCAATGTCTCGACAACGGTAACCTTCTCTGCGAGTTGCGTTTCCTGCAACTGCACGCCGATACGCTCACGAAGTGCCCGGTCCCTATCTGACCATTGGGCCTTGCCGCTGGAGTTCCACTGCTGCCCTAAGACCTCCACCCTTCCTTCGTCCGCAGGTGTTAAGCCTTCGAGTATTTCCACTGTCGTTGTTTTGCCGGCACCATTTGGACCAAGCAGACCAAAACACTCCCCCGCAAGAACTTCCAGATCCAAACCGTTGACTGCGGTTACATCGGCAAACTGCTTTCGCAGCCCCGCGCACCGCAAAGCGATTCGTTGGGTTGCGGATGAATCTGATCGCGCTGTTGATATTTCGGGCGATGATGTTTGGGTTGCCATGTACAGTTAACTCTTTGCTTGCCCTTTGAGTTGCTCGATCTTGATCCTGATTATATGGATTTGACGCCCCGGTGCGTAATTGGAGTTTGATGTCCGATAAGCTTTAGCTTGTCGTGGCGCCGCGACAAACTAAAGTTTATCGGACACTCTCAACCAGACCGACCCACTACCCCGCGGTGGCTTTACAATCTATCTAATGACCGTGATCTTCGTAACCGGGTGAAGCTCCCATGCAGTTGCGCGCCAGTTGGTTGGGTTGTGAGGTGCAGTGTTCGCCGATTGATCACTATGATCGACGTCGAAGTATAGCCAGCCCTCAAATTCGCACCAGTGGCCCACTAACTGTGCTTGTAGAGTTTGTTGAGACCAATCGATTCCTCGTTCCCTGGCCCATTCTCGTAGATTTGGTGTGACTTCGAGCACCACCTGCTCGTTTTTTGCGGCACCTTCCCGGTTCGCAACCAGAATATGAATGTCGCGACGACAGGGGCTGAAACAGTTTGCGGCCTCGGCCCGGGCATACGCGACATCGATCACCTGCCCCTGAATTCTGGCCGCCTGGTAGATCGACCAGCGATCATTATCGTCACCTGGCTCAAGTAACTTATCAAGCGTAATTCTTGAATCGAAGTCGGACTCCTGCGGAGATACAGTTCTATTCTTTAGGAGGTGAAGATTTCGGGCCCTGCTGGTGAGAGCAAACCCAGCGCTCGGACAATTTTGCTTGAGAACCAGCCAAAGCGTTATGACAAGAGCGATAACAATGCCAATGAGGAATAATGTGCGCGTACTTCTCAACATGAACCAATGCTAACCCAACTAATGGCACTCGGTGGATTGTCCAAATCCTCACGGCTGTGGGGTGAATGGTAACGTAGGTGGTAAATCGTCAGGGTAACTCGGCTTTGCCTCAAGCACGGCCGAACAAATCTGCCACTCGTTACGGCCTATTAAATTTTATTTGCTTTCGATTCCTGACACACGCCCAACTTCAGCACAACATCAGTTACCTGCCCCTTGTCATTTTTGATGAAAGTCATTTCAGATTCAGTCTCTTTGCCGAAAAACCGGGTGTCCGACAAGGGCACGAGCGTTACCGGTTATAATGACGTCAATACCACCGGTAGCGACTGCGTAGCGCGCGTCAGCATAAACCCTGGGCCTTGAAAGGAATTTGGAAACCCGAATATGTCGTGAGCCACTTGTTCGCTGTAATCTATGCCGCTGAATCCCAGGTTTGGTCGGTTTTATTACGACCACTTATTTCGCTCTCAAATATCGCCAAGTAAAATTGATGGAGAAAGAGCAGACGGGTGGCAAGGTACAGAGGGAAATTATGCAGAGTGTTGAATTGAATAATGGTATTGACATGCCAATGCTGGGGTTTGGCGTTTTTCAAATACCCGACCCTGAAGAATGCGAACGCAGCGTTGTTGACGCGATAGAGATAGGCTATCGATTGATCGATACTGCGGCTTCCTATGAGAATGAGGAGGCGGTCGGGAATGCCATCAAAAGCAGCGGCGTGGCGCGAGATGATCTATTCGTAACGACTAAACTATGGATCGCCGATACGGGTTATGAGGCAACGAAAAGAGCATTTCAACGATCAATTGGTCGCCTTCAGCTCGAATATCTGGATCTGTATCTAATCCACCAGCCGTACGGGGATGTCTATGGTTCCTGGCGCGCCATGGAGGAGCTGTACCGCGAGGGGCTTATCAAAGCCATCGGGGTAAGCAACTTTCATCCGGACCGCATCATGGACTTCATCGTTCACAACGAGGTCGTCCCGGCAGTAGACCAGATTGAAACCCACCCATTCCACCAACAGGTAGAAACCCAAAAGTTCCTGGAGGAGAACCACGTCCAGATCGAATCCTGGGGACCGTTCGCCGAGGGAAAGAACAATATCTTCCACAACGAACTGCTGCTCTCCATCGCCAAGAAGCACGGCAAATCGGTTGCGCGGGTGATATTGCGTTGGCTGATACAGAGAGGAATCGTCGTTATCCCTAAATCCGTGCGTCGGGAGAGAATGGCCGAGAACTTCGACGTTTTTGGTTTCGAGCTTGAGGACGAGGATATGGAAGCGATCAGGACGCTCGATACGGCGACGAGCCTCTTTTTCGATCACCGCGATCCTACGATGGTCAAATTCCTCAGCGAGGCTAAGCGGAATACTTGATAACGCAGTGCGGGAGTTCAGCGATCATTCAGACTTACAGCCGTCCAGATATAAATCTTCCGACCCCAAAAAAAATCTTCCGAAACACTTGCGTAGTTAAATAACTACATGTATATTTGTAGTCAAGTAGCTACGCAATGAATTTAAGACGAGACGTATTTCAAGCCATAGCAGACCCGACGAGAAGGGCTATACTTCTGTTGGTTGCTTCACAATCCATGACTGCCGGGGCCATTGCTTCAAACTTTGACACAGCAAGACCGACAATTTCTAAACACCTGCAAATACTCACCGAGTGCGAATTGCTTGAACCGGAGCAAAGCGGCAGAGAAATTCACTATCACTTGAATCCCAAAAAGATAAAAGAGATAGCAGACTTCATTGAACCATTCCGCAAAATGTGGGATGCCAGGTTTAATAAACTGGAAGCCGTGATGAAAAAATACAGATCAAAAAAATAGAACGAAATGGAACACAAAACAAAAATCAATGCCGAAGACGGCAAACAGGAATTAGTGATCACACGGGAATTCGATTTGCCGTTGGAATTACTTTTTAAGGCGTATGTTGAGCCCGAAATTGTTGAGCAATGGATGGGAACGAAAGTGCTGAAACTCGAAAGTAAGAAGCACGGCAGTTGGCAATTTGAAACAACAGATGCTCAGGGGAACGTGGTATTTCAGGCCCATGGAGTAATCCATGAGGTTGTTCCGAACCGGAAGATCACTCGCACATTTGAAATGGAGAATGCGCCTTTTGATGTTCAGCTTGAGTTCTTAGAATTTGAAAAACTTACCGACGACACCAGCAAACTCAATATGCATATCGTATACAGATCAGTTGCACTCAGAGACCAATTGCTGAAGCTACCCTTTGCTCAAGGCATAAACATGGCCCATAACCGATTGCAAGACGTCGTAAGCAAATTAAAATAACGCATCATGACAAAGATAAATAAAAACATGAACACCACTAAGAGCAATAAAAAGGAGTTGTCACCAGCACAACGTGAAGAACTACTGAGAGCATTAAAAGCCCGTTTTGAGAAAAACATGAACCGCCATAAAGGTCTTGACTGGACTAAAGTACAAGCAAAGCTGGAAGCTAACACTAAAAAACTCTGGTCGC
>DATBRN010000256.1:0-29746 GCA_036560225.1 Pyrinomonadaceae bacterium
GCCCAATCGCTGCACAAGAAGGCAACAGGACCGGCGATATCCTCAGGCACGGCGATTTTCCCCACCGGGATGGTGCGCGCAATCAATTGTCGTTTGTTCGGGTCTGCCAGCGCGTCCTGCGTCATCTCAGTATCGACCCAGCCAGGCGCGACGGCGTTAACGTTAATTCTCCAGGCCCCCAGTTCCTCAGCCAACGACTTAGTGAATGCGATTTGACCTCCCTTTGAAGCAGCATAGTTTGAATAATTTGGCTCGCCTCGCTGTCCGGCGGTGGAGGTGATGATGACAATCTTTCCCGACCGTTGTTCTTTCATGCGCGGAATTACAGCCCGGCAAACGGCCCAGGTACCCTTGAGGTTTATGTCAATCGTTCTGTCCCAGAGTTCCTCGGTTATTTCCTCCGCAGGCGCTCCTACCCAAATTCCGGCATTGCAAACGAGAATGTCGATGCGTTTAAAGTGTTCGATCGTGGCGTTGATGAGTCGCTGGGCTTCACCTGGATTTCCCACATCGGCCTGAAAAGAGATCGCTTCCACTCCCCTTGCCTGGGCTGCCTCTACTGTGTTTTCGGCCGCCGCCTGGTCCTTCAAATAATTGACGACAACAGCAGCGCCTAAATCCGCAAGAAGTTCAGCGACGGCTTTTCCGATGCCACGTGAGCCGCCTGTAATTATTGCAACGCGTCCTCGGAGCTGTAAGTTATCGAGGCTCACCCGCGCTCTTCTCTCTTGTTCGGATTACGTCGCTTGCGTCGGCGTCAATGGTCGATGTTGTTTCGGTTTTGGCTGCTTCGTTGCGTCCCTGACGGAAATATTCTTTCGTTGCATCGATGAAGCTGCTGAACAACGCCTGCGACAAACTGTCTTCTTTCCATCCTAACTCCGGGTGCCACTGCACACCGACCACGAAGCGCTGAGGTCGCGTATCCTCGACCGCCTCGATGAGGCCATCGGAGGACCACGCAGTTGCCTTTAGTTCGCTGCCAACTTTCTCAATGGCCTGGTGGTGATGGCTATTGACAAGAACACGCTCATCCGCAGCCAGTGACGATAAAAGACTTGGTTTGCCGAGCTTGATCGCATGCGATGGACGATCGCGGGGCGAACCCTGCTGATGCTTGATAGCCGCCGGCACTTGCGACGCGATGTCCTGAATCAGTGTGCCGCCTCGCGAAACGTTAAGGACCTGCATGCCGAAACAGATCGCGAACAGAGGTAAACCACGCTTCTCAATTTCTTCGAGAACTAACAAATCAGTTTCGTCTTTCACCGGATGAACACTTCCCAACCTGGGATGTGGCTCAGCGCTATATCGAAGTGGGTCTACGTCTGAATCGCTGCCGGGCAGCAGTACTCCGTCCAATTCTGCCATCACACTTGAAATGTAATCGCGATTCGGTATGAGACTGATGTGCACAGGGGCGCCACCGGAAGCCGCCACCGCTTCACTGTAGTGACGAGAAAGGTAGAAACGGTCCGTTTCCAATTCGAGACGCATAGTTATCCCAATGCGTGGCTGAGGCCGGCTCATCGATATTGTGTCGCCAAAAGCTGCGTTTGCCGTTTGTCCCATTCCCCAAAGCCCTCTCTTCGTCAGTTAGCGTTGCCTTTAAGTTAACATAGGCTAAACGGACGATACGAACCGCTACGAGTGACTGGGCTGGGATTGACCGAATGAGGAGTCGCTGAAAAACTCATTGCGACGACTGGAATCTCTCAAGCAGCATAAATTCGCAGGTGCGCAAGGTGGGCTTGCCCCGCCAGCCTAAGCCAGAATTCCAAAACCGAATGAGGAGTCGCTGAAAAACTTCTGCGAGGGCTGGAATCTCTCAAGCAGCATAAACTCGCAGGTAGGGAAGGTGGGCTTGCCCCCGCCAGCCTAAGCCAGAATTCCAACGCTCAATGGAATGTCTCAAGCAGCATAAATTCGCAGGTAGGGAAGGTGGGCTTGCCCCCGCACAGAGCGCCGATGGCGCGAGTGACGCGGAGCAAGAGAGCTCGATTGCAGTGTGGCTCAAGCGGCGAGCCGATCTTTCAAAACCGAAAATTAAGGCAGCTTGAGCAGCACTATATTACTTGCAGATTAGGGAACGCTACGCGGGCGCAAGCCCGCCTTCCCTACCTGCGAATTTATGCTGCTTGACAGGTTTCATTTAGTTGCTGAAGTTTTCCCGCAGGATGCCGCGCGCGCAAGCCCGCCTTCCCTACCTGCGAATTTATGCTGCTTGAGAGATTCCTTTGAGCGCTGGAGTTTTCCGTCAGCCTGTCACCACTCGCTTAGATACCGCGCTTGACTTGCATTCAAGCGAGTTCCTATAGTGGCCTTGACCAAAAATGTCGACAGAAAATCCAAGCATTCGCAGCACCACGGTGCTTCTCGTCCGCAGAGATGACCACGTTGCACTCGCCGGTGATGGGCAGGTCACCCTTGGTGAAACCATCATGAAATCAAGCGCCAGGAAGGTCCGCCGCCTATACAACGATAGTATACTGGCGGGCTTTGCCGGAGCCACTGCCGATGCTTTTTCTCTTCTAACCAGATTCGAAGCCAAGCTGGAACAGTATCACGGCAATCTCGAACGTGCCGCCATTGAGCTGAGTAAGGAATGGCGAACTGATAAAGTTCTGCGTCATCTGGAGGCGTTGCTCGTTGTTGCTGACAAGAAGAGTTCGTTTCTGCTGTCTGGCAATGGCGACGTGATCGCCCCGGACGATGGAGTGCTGGCAATCGGTTCAGGTGGTTCATACGCGCTGGCAGCCGCCCGGGCCCTGGCTAAACACACGAAGATGTCGGCGCGCGATATCGCTGTCGAGGCTTTGCGGATCGCCGGCGACATTTGTATTTACTCTAATCAAACTATTGTGGTGGAAGAGTTGTGATCGCTGAAGCAAGCAGGTGGCGGTACACCTCCTAATTGAAAATGGTTATTTATCTGGAAGGTGAAGTTGGTGAAGAAATTCGGCTTGACGAGATGACCCCGCGTCAGATTGTTGCCGAGCTTGACAAGCATGTTGTTGGACAAAAGAACGCAAAGCGCGCCGTAGCAATCGCCTTGCGCAACCGCATCCGACGTCAGAAATTGCCTCCGGAGATGGCGGTGGACGTGATGCCCAAGAACATGATCATGATTGGTTCCACAGGCGTCGGCAAGACTGAGATCGCGCGCCGGCTTGCGCGCATGTCTAATTCTCCTTTTCTGAAAGTAGAGGCTTCCAAGTTTACCGAAGTCGGCTATGTAGGGCGCGACGTGGAAAGCATGATTCGCGACCTGACGGAAATTGCGGTAGACATGACGCGGCAGGAAAAGATCGACGAGATTGCCGAAAAGGCTGAGTTGAATGCCGAGGAAAGAATCCTCGATATGCTACTTCCTCCGCCACGTTCCACTTCTAGTTTTTACGACTTCGAAGGGGCCACCAGTGAAGAAGCAAAGCTTGACGCTGCCGAATCGTCGAGGAATTCTGTAAGCCAGGATCAGTTTCAACGCACGCGAGACAAGCTTCGTGACCAACTACGCAGTGGAAAACTTGATGGCCGGCTCGTCGAGATCGAAATTCGCGAAAAGAACTTCCCGGTAATTGAACTGGCGGGACCGCAGGGCGTCGAAGAAATGGGTATCAACATGAAGGACATGTTAGGCAATCTATTTCAGGGTCGCACCAAACAGAGAAAGATGCGCGTGGACGAGGCGATGGAGCATCTGATGCAGGAAGAAGAGGAGCGCCTTATTGATATGGATCAAGTCGCGCGCACTGCAATCGAACGCGTCGAGGCTTCCGGCATAATTTTTCTCGATGAGATAGACAAGATCGCCGGTCGAGAGTCGGGGCATGGACCGGATGTCTCCCGCGAAGGTGTGCAGCGCGACATCTTGCCGATAGTTGAAGGCACCACGGTAAATTCACGTTACGGCATGGTGCGAACCGATCACATTCTGTTCATAGCGGCCGGCGCCTTTCACGTCTCAAAACCTTCTGATCTGATACCCGAGTTGCAGGGGCGCTTTCCCATTCGCGTTGAACTTGAATCGCTGACCGTGGAAGACTTCAAGCGCATTTTGACTGAGCCTAAGAACGCCTTGATCAAACAGTACCAGGCGATGATGGCAACTGAAGACGTGGTAATAGAATTCACGGACGACGCCATCGCTTCCATCGCGAATTTTGCGGCCACGGTAAATGAGCACACAGAGAATATCGGAGCTCGGAGATTGCAAACAATCATGGAGAAACTCCTGGAAGAGATAAGTTTTGAAGGGCCTGACTTGGAACCCAAGAATCAACGAATTGATGCCGCTTATGTCGAAGCCATGCTCTCAGATACTGTCAAAGATCAGGACCTCAGCCGGTACATTCTGTGAAACCATTCGTTCGCCGCGCGGCGCCCTTCCCTCTTGCTCTTAGTTTCCCATTTAGGGTTTCGTTTGCGCTGGCCGTCGCCTCTCGATCGAGGCCTGGGCGGTCACAACGGTTGTTGGCGCTGGTTCTTTTGCTGCCGGCCTCCGGACTGGTTGTCAACTGCGGCAAACGACGGCCACCATTGCCCCCGATCGAGCGCGTGCAACAACGCACGGAGCTGCTCTCAGGAGTTCAGCGGGGTAATCAAGTGATTCTTAGCTGGCCGGCGCCGCTCAGAAACGCCAAGGATGAAAGCGTGCAGAGTATCCGCCGTATCGATGTCTACCGTCTGGCTGAAAAACCGCGCGCTCCGCTGGGATTGACTGAGGAAGAGTTTGCGAGGCGCTCGACCTTGATCGGATCTGTTACCTGGGAAGAAATCAAGAAAGCCACCGACGTTCTAACTTACACAGATACGCTGGAACTGGCCGGCGAGCCCGCGCGTCTGCGTTACGCGGTTCGCTATGTAAACGCTTCCGGTCAGCGCGCCGCATTTTCCAACTTTCTTCTGCTTGAGCCCGTCGGTCGCATTGCGCAAGCACCGACGATCATTACTACGGACAAGGAGGTTAGCGAGAATGCTATTACGATCTCCTGGCAACCACCTGCCGCAAACATCGATGGTTCAACTCCTGTGAACCTACTGGGCTACAACGTCTATCGAGTGGAAGAGTCGCAGGACGTTAACAGCCAAACGCCAATCAACGATTCATTGGTGTCAGGCACACAATACCAGGATAAGAACTTCAAGTTTGGCGAAACCTATCGCTACGTGGTTCGTTCGGTTTCGCTGGGAACTGAAGGCGCTCAAGTTGAAAGCCTGAATTCAAACTCGATCACCGTTTCTCCGCGCGACACCTTCCCCCCATCGGCGCCGACATCAATCTCGGTGGCTGCTGCGCCGGGGCGTCTTTCTATATTCTTCCCAGCAAATCCTGAACCGGACATCGCCGGCTACAACATCTATCGCTCCACCGATCCAGATTTGCCAAAGGACAAGTGGAACAAGCTAAACCCGGCGCTGCTTAAGCGAACAACTTTTCAGGATGAGAAGGTCGAATCAGGTAAAAGGTATTATTACTACCTAACAGCCGTTGATGAGGCGGGCAATGTTAGCCCTCCCTCTGAAATAGTGTCTGAGACTGTACCGTAACGTCGACCGAGACGTGGTTTACAACGGAAAGCATAAAGAGTCGCATGCGTATCTGTCGTTTCACAACCTCTGAAGTATCGCTACCGCGCACTGGCATCTTAGAGGACCAGTCAGTTCTGCCGCTGGCCGACGATGAAACGATAGAGTCGTTTCCGTCTCCGCGCACTGCCAAAGCAATCGCGATTTCTGAGACGAAGCTTCTTGCTCCGGTCATGCCTTCAAAGATTGTTTGTGTTGGACGAAATTATCGGGAACATGCGGCAGAACTGGGAAATAAGATGCCAGACGAGCCATTACTCTTTTTGAAAGCGCCCTCGTCGGTGATCGGGAGCGGCGACTGCATTGTCCTCCCTTCGCAATCGAAGCAAGTTGAACATGAAGGTGAGCTTGGAGTGGTAATCGGGCGACAGGCAAGAAAACTGACGGATGACGAGGATCCGCTCAGTTATGTTCTTGGTTACACCTGCGTCAACGACGTGACCGCGCGCGATCTGCAGCGCAAAGACGTGCAGTTTACCCGCGGCAAGTCTTTCGACACTTTTTGCCCGGTCGGCCCTTTTATTGTGGACCAGATGAATCCCCTCAACCTGGTTGTTACTACGCGTGTAAATGAAACCGTAAGACAAACGGGGCGAACCGCTGACATGGCATTCTCAGTTCCTTTCCTTATTAGGTACATCGCTGACATCATGACACTCTATCCGGGTGACCTGATTGCGACGGGAACGCCCGCTGGCGTTTCACAGTTGAAAGATGGAGATACAGTTGAAGTTGAAATAGAAGGAATTGGAGTGCTGCGTAACGCAGTTTGCGAGATCCAGTGAATCAACGAGTTTGATTCACGCTTATTTACTTGGAGGTTTTTATGAAGTTTTTCCTGGATAGTGCGAATCTCAATGAGATTCGCGAGGCTGCATCTTTCGGAATCGCCGACGGAGTTACAACAAATCCTTCCCTGATTGCGAAGGAGGGCAATGTTGACTTTAGAGAGCACATCGCCGCCATCTGCGAGATTGTTACGGGTCCGGTGTCTGCCGAGTGTACCAGCGAAGATACGGAGGGCATGCTGCGTGAAGGTCATGACTACTCGAAGATCGCGAAGAATGTCGTAATAAAGTGTCCGCTGACGCGCGCCGGTTTGAAAGCCACGCGGGCGCTGTCGAATGACGGAATCAAAGTCAATGTGACGTTATGCTTCTCTGCAGCCCAGGCGATCCTGGCGGCGAAAGCGGGCGCCTCCTTTATCAGTCCTTTTCTTGGTCGTCTCGACGACATTGGCGAAAACGGACTGCTGTTGCTTCAGGACATCATTGAGGTCTATAGAAACTACGAGTGGAAAACGGAAGTCCTGGCGGCAAGCATGCGCCATCCAATACATGTGATCGAAGCGGCGCGAATGGGTGCAGACATTGCGACCATGCCCTTCAAGGTGATCGACCAGTTGTTCAATCACCCATTGACCGACAAAGGCCAGGCACAGTTTCTCGCTGACTGGCGCAAGAGCGGAAGAAAGTAGAAATTGTTGACAGGCGCCGTTGGAAGGACAATCCTTGTCCGTGCGTGCAAGTACGACGGTAGTGAGCATCGTAATTGGCCTGCGCAAGTGTTAAGGCGGGAAGGTTCGCTTATTGTTCTCGACGCGAAGTTCTCCGATGAGATTATCCATGATCTCCTGGGGACAATCGCGAGCGGAACACATAGTCTTGAATACTACTGGCTGGATCGTTGGTATAACGTCTTTCGTTTTGCACGACCAGACGGAGCATTGAGAAACTACTACTGCAATGTCAACGTGCCGCCTACTTTTGACGGTGAGACACTGAGTTACGTGGATCTGGACCTCGATATTCTAGTTGGGCCTGACTTCTCCTATCAGATTCTCGATGTTGATGATTTTGAAAGAAACGCTGAACGTTACGGTTACTCAGTCGAGGTGCAAGCTAACGCGCGGCGAGCCGTTGACGAATTAGTGAGGATGATTGGGTCGCGGGAGTTTCCCTTTAATACCGAGTAGTCTTTTCTTTTGCCGTTAGCTAGCGAACCCTAGTGGCGATGAAGTCAGTACCACCTCGCGGTAGCGGGTGGGTGATAGATTCATTACCAGCTTCTCCGGATTTGAAAATACACCCATGCGCTACCGCGAGGTGGTACTGACTCCATCTCCACGGCGTTCATCTGGCCGCAGTGTTCGCTTAGTTGCGGTGATTTATAAAAGGCTGTCATCATAGGCCCCGGGTCGCTCGCGCTAACGAACCATGACAAGGCAACAACCAAAGCAATCCAAATCCAAACTCGAGCTTTTGCGCGAGCGCTCGTTGAATGCGGAAGCGGGTGGCGGCAAAGCCCGCGTCGAGAAGCAGCACGCAGCGAACAAGATGACTGCGCGCGAGCGCATCGAGTTTTTGCTCGACGAAGACAGCTTTGAAGAGTTTGACAAGCTGGTCGTTCACCGCTCCCGTGACTTTGGTCTCGATGAGCAGCTTTATCCCGGCGATGGTGTGATCACGGGCTTTGGGCTGATTGATGGCCGCCGCGTAGTTGTATTCGCTCAGGACTTCACCGTCTTCGGCGGTTCTCTTTCGGAGACCCACGCGGAAAAGATATGCAAGGTCATGGATCTGGCAATGAAAGTTGGCGTGCCCGTGATTGGATTGAACGATTCAGGGGGCGCGCGTATTCAGGAAGGGGTGGTCAGTCTCGGAGGCTACGCAGACATCTTTTTGCGCAATACGCTAGCCAGCGGCGTGGTGCCCCAAATTAGTTGCATCATGGGACCGTGCGCCGGCGGCGCTGTTTACAGCCCGGCGATCACAGATTTCAACATCATGGTTAAGGACACGTCGTACATGTTCATCACCGGTCCTGACGTGATTAAGACCGTGACACACGCCGACGTTACCAAGGAGGAACTAGGTGGCGCAATCACGCACAATAGCATTTCTGGTGTGGCCCACTTTGCCGCCGACTCCGACGAGCATGCGTTGCGAATGGTGCGCGAGCTGCTTTCATTTATTCCGTCAAATAACCTCGAGGATGCGCCCCAAACTACGTCGAGCGACTCTCCAAACAGAACCGAAGTGAAGCTGAACACGATCGTTCCTGAAGCTTCCAATCAGCCGTACGACATTCGTGAAGTTATCAACGCCGTCGTCGATGATGGCTACTTTTTTGAGGTACAACAGCATCACGCACCGAACATTTGCGTGGGTTTTGCGCGACTCGCCGGCCGATCGGTCGGGATCGTTGCCAATCAACCGGCATTCCTGGCCGGCGTGCTCGATATTGACGCATCAGTGAAGGCGGCGCGCTTCGTCAGGTTCTGCGACTGCTTCAACATCCCGCTCATAGTGTTCGAGGATGTACCTGGCTTTCTGCCGGGAGTTTCACAAGAGCATGGTGGCATCATCCGGCACGGCGCCAAGTTGCTCTATGCCTTCGCCGAAGCTACCGTGCCGAAGCTAACGGTGATAACCAGGAAAGCCTACGGTGGCGCGTATTGCGTGATGGCGTCGAAGCACATTCGCACGGACATTAATCTCGCGTGGCCCACCGCGGAGATTGCGGTGATGGGAGCTGAAGGCGCTGTCGGCGTCTTGTATCGCCGTGAGATCGGTGAAGCAGCTGACAATGAAAGCGCGCGACGCGCTCGTATTCTCGAGCTGGAAGGCAAGTTTGCCAATCCTTACGTGGCCGCCGAACGAGGGTTTATTGATGAAGTTATCGAACCCGCCCAGACAAGACCAAAATTGATACGCGCCCTTTTGCTACTTGAGAACAAGCGCGACACCAACCCGCCAAAGAAACACGGCAATATTCCGTTGTAATGGTTTCCACGACGTCCCGTTTAGATAGGACACTTGTGGCGTCGATATACTTATTCAGCTGATCGGTCCTCTGCTTACCGCTCACCGGTCGCTGTTTCATCGACAGCGGTGTTTACAGTCGTCCTTGGAACGCTTCGCTGCCTTCTCACAGCTTTTCCTTTCGTGCTTTAGCGGTATCGCTCTACATACGTCCTTGCGCAAGTGGTAAGCGTCATTGCACCGGTCCTTACACCTGTTGCGGGCGGTGGCTGCAGGGTTAATCGCGGCAAATGTTCCCAGACATATAATGAATGCAAAACTCAATCTTAAAACAAGCAAAGTTGGCTTCATGGGATGTTCCTTTCTGCGTAACAGGCATTCGCGCGCCTGCTACTATTCGTTTTTGTCTTTTTGTCCTGGGAGAGTTCGGGGGGCCCCGATAATTGTTTTGGAGGAGTCGACTAAGATACTCTTAAAACGCAATTGATTAAAGCACGCGACCGCTGAGTGATTATCAGCTTTGATTAATTACCTGGTCCTTACGAATTGTTTGCCACGAAACGTAATCGTTTCGCCGGGTTTCATTTCGTAGAAACCAATTCTCAATTTCTTAAGTTCCGCGGCAAATCCGTCAGCGTTTTGCACGATGCCGGCAAAGGTTCCGAAGTGTTGCGGAATGGTGAGCTTGGCGCGGACCACTGTGCGGCTTTGACTGCCATTTTTGGTTCCATTCCAAAATGGCCACCGAGGTTTAGCAAGGCAACATCTATCGAATAGTTTTCGCCGATTGTTTCCATATCTTTGAAGTATGCCGTATCGCCCGAGTGATAGATCGTTGGACCGTTGCGGATGGCAATGACAAATCCCGCCGGGTTACCACCATAGGCCCGTTCAGGCTCGTTGGGGCCTGCTTTAGGATTGAATACGCTGCTCGAATGAACTGCCGGCGTCATGGCTACGGTCACCTCGCCATCAGCGATTTGGATTTCGCCGCCAATCCCCATGATTGCATCGGTCTCGGCTTGCTTGGATGGAAAATCTGCCAGCTTCACCAGATTGCCGGCTAGCTCAGGATTGCTGATCAGGGTCGCTCCAGTCTTCCTTGCGATTTCAACTGCGTCCCCAACATGATCACGATGTCCGTGACTCAAAAGTATGTAATTGACTTTCGGGACGGCTGCTAAGGGATCTTTGCCGTCCTTCGCTTCAGGGTTCGAAGGATTTGTTAGCCAGGGATCAATGAGAAGAACTCTTCCATTGGGCGTTGTGATGGAGAAGGCCGCATGCCCGAACCATTTGATTCTTGTTTCTTGCGCTACTGTCTGACTGAAACACCCAAGGAAGATGGATAAAACAACAATTAGTTTTTTCACATTCACGCAGCTTTCCTTTGAGATGACGATGAGTAGATGTGGGCCCCGAAACACACACGAAGTCAACTCTTTCTAGCACCTATTTGGGCCATGCGAGCCATACTCTCGGCAAGGCCCGAAGACACGTTGCAGCGCGTGTAAAGGTCATGAGCTTCCTGCCACAAACTTGTTGCTTCTTCGCTCTCGCCTCTATTGGTCTTGAGGACCGCGAGGACCCGTATGGCATTGGCAAGATCGAGTGGGGCAGCGTGTTCATGGCTGCGATAAAGCGCGAGCGCCTCGAGATAACAGGGCTCGGCCAGGTCCGGACGTCCCGATTCGTAGTGCACTTCACCGAGATGCCGAATCGTGTGGGCGAGTCGTAACGGCTCGCCCTCCTCGCGGAAAATGGCGACAGCTTCTTCGTAGTGTAAGCGCGCCTCATCGGCATCTGGAGTTCTTCTTTCGAGTTCCCCCAGAGTCCGCAGCGCTTTTGCTAATTCTGCTCTGCGCCCGCCTTGCCGCAAAAGGCTGACGGCCTCCAGCAGATTGCGCCTGGCATCAGCGCGCTTTCCTTCCTCCTGTGCTTGCTTCGCGCGTTCCAGAAAGCTTTCAGCGTTATTGTCCATAAAATCTCTCAGGTCAGGGACGGAAGCTGTCCTCGACACGTATAACATTAATCGCCTTCGATCACCGACAAAATGTTTCCTGCGGGATCTTTGAACCAAGCTATCTTTGGGCCGTCGTTGCGGTGAATGCCTTTTTCGTCAGTTTTGATTTCGGGGTAGTCGTAATGCTCAAACTGGATCCCGAGTTTGCTGAGCTGGTCTACAGCCTGTTCGATATTGTCTACCCGAAAATTTAGGACGGTAAAAGTGGCCGGTTCATGGTTGGGCTTTGGGTAAAGGAACACGTCCCCTCCGCCGGCAAGCCGCAATCCCAGACCTTCTTCCGTTTCACGAACGTCCAACCCGAGTTTTTGACCGTAAAACTCCTTGGCTGCTTGAATGTTAGGTACCGAAAAACTCGAAAACGCCTTGCTGTTCTTAAACATCGGCTTAGCTCCTTTAGTATCGAATTATCAAAGCAATCCTTATATCTTGCACTCCCACTTTTCGTCTCGCTCAAGTCATATTTTCATTGCGGAATTTTTTCATTGCGGAATTCATTTCAAATGAACAGATCAGGTCGGCGCAAGCGGCAATTAGCTTACAGAACTGGGAGCGCTGGTGACTGGCCCACAGCTTATCCGCATTTCTGAAGAGCTTTTATTGCGACAGTGTCATACTCTAAATTGAATCTTCGGCCCGTCACTACCGCTCTCGGTTCTGATGCTGAGAGCGCGCCGCAACCGCCAGTCTTTAGCAAACCAATCAGAAGGCGATCTCGGCTGGCGCCCAGCGGTGCGGCCATCAGCGTTTGTCCCAACTCTCCGCATGTGATAGCGTTCACCCGCAAGACGTGGGTTCGCCTCTCTCACGATGCCCGACACATAGCATAACTAAATAGCCCTTTCTCCCATGGGGGAAAGGTTCGTGTTTTCAACTACTAGCGCAGTTCGTAGACGAACTAGGAGGACAACAAATGAAGGTGCGCGCAAGATGGATCATCATACTCACAGCAACTCTGTTGTTAACCGTGCCGATATTGCTTGCACGAATCTCTGAAGCCAAGCACTCAAAAACCGCTGGCGCAGAGAACCTTTCGGCGAATCTTGTAACCAACAGCAATCCGAATCAAGATCAGGCGGCCGATATCACTGTAGTTGCTTCTTATCACAACGATACCTCAATCCCGCTCCGCGACATGAAGCCTCAGCCGGTATTCTCAAAAGGCCAGCATGAGGCTAACGAAAATCCCAAAATCCCACATAAGCATAAGGACGGACTTGACCCGGTCGTTCAGGACAGATTCAGCGACTTGAAAGCTCTTATCGCCGTCAACATGCCCGCCCCCATTCTCAACTTTGACGGCATCCCATTCCCAGGTGTGGCGTGCAACTGCGCGCCGCCTGACACCAATGGTGAGGTGGGCGCAACGCAATACGTCCAAATTGTCAATGAAGGCTTCCAGGTCTTTAACAAAACTACCGGCGCCTCGATGTTAGGGCCTGTAGGTATTTCTACGGTCTGGAGTGGCTTTGGAGGTCCCTGCGAAACGGCCGGCGATGGCGACCCTGTCGCGCTCTACGACCAGCTTGCCAACCGCTGGCTCATCAGTCAGTTCGCCGGGTCCGGAGTGCCAACTGACGAATGTATCGCAGTGTCCACGACCAGCGATGCTACCGGGAGTTGGAACCGCTACGCCTTTCACCTTGGCAGCAATTTTTTCGATTACCCACACCTTGGTGTCTGGCCCGATGCCTATTTCATGAGCATGAACGTGTTTAACTCTACTGGTACAGCCTTCCTGGGCCCGCAACCCTTCGCGTTCGACCGCACGAAGATGCTCGCCGGTCTCCCGGCCACGTTTATCACTACGGGGATCACTGGCGGATCATCTGAGGAAGTCTACCTGCCCGCCGATTTGGACGGTTTAATCCTGCCACCGGTTGGGGCGCCGGCGTCGTTTGTGGAGTTTCCCGGCGGAGGCAGCTTCAGAGTCTTTCACTTCCATGTGGACTTTGTTACTCCACTTAACTCGACCTTTACGTTATTTGGTAGTCCCGCATCCGCAGCCTTCACGGCCCGCACAACTGGCGTGCCCCAACTGGGAACTAGTTCAACGCTGGATCCAATTGGCGACCGGCTAATGTTCCGCGTCGCCACCCGCTTCTTCGCCGATGGTCACGAGTCCGCAGTCGGAAACTTCACCGTCAACTCAGGCGGGGTTGCCTCCGTGCGCTGGTTCGAATTGCGCAACACCACCGTTGGACCAGTGACGGTTTTCCAGCAGGGCACCTACCAGCCTGACACCACCCATCGCTGGATGGGCAGTGCGGCTATGGACCAGCAGGGAAATGTTGCCGTCGGCTACAGCGCCTCCAGCAGCAGTATCAATCCGCAGATTCGTTACGCTGGCAGACTCGTGACTGACGCCATAAACACATTGCCTCAAGCTGAAGTCACCCTCTTTGCCGGGACGGGCAGCCAAACAGGCACAAGCGGACGTTGGGGCGACTACAGTGATATGACGATCGATCCGGTGGATGACTGTACCTTCTGGTACACCCAGGAGTATTACACGACCACGACTAGTTTCAATTGGCGCACCCGTATCGGCTCATTCAAGTTCCCGGGTTGTGGTGGAGTACCGCCTCCAGCGCCCGCCGCTCCAAGCAATCTGACAGCGACGGCTGTTTCCAGCAGCGAGATCGACCTTGCCTGGACGGATAATGCCAATAACGAAACCGGATTCAAGATCGAGCGTTGTCAAAACGCGGGCTGTTCAAATTTTGCGCAGATCGCTACCGTCGGTGCCGATGTCACCACTTTCAACGACACCGGGCTGACAGCAAGCACGACTTATAGTTATCGGGTTCGTGCCACGAATCTTGGCGGCGACTCGGCGTATTCCAATACTGCTACGGCAACCACGCAAGCCGCCCAGAACGTGCCGGCGGATCCGAGCAATTTAGTGGCAACCGCGGTGTCTGCCAGTGAGATTGATTTGAGCTGGAGCGACAACTCAAATAACGAGACCGGTTTCAAAATAGAACGCTGCCAGGGCAATGCGTGCACAGACTTCGTGGAGATTGCTCAGGTGGATGCAAATGTCACCACTTTCAATAACACGGGACTCGCTTTCAACACGAGGTATCGTTATCGGGTGCGGGCGTTCAATGCAGTCGGAAACTCAGCGTACTCAAATATTGCCGCGGCTAGAACGCCTAGACGATGAGCACCGGAGTTGAGGAAAAAGACAAAAGAGTCCCTCAACTACAATGAGGCTATAGTTCGATAATGTGCGAGCTACATGTATCAACCAGGCCGCGAATCTGACGGTAAGGCCCCCTTCCCTTCGGGGAGGGGGGCCTTACTACTTTACGGCTTGGTCGTTGAGGTCTGATTAAGGCCGCGATTGAGAAGTATCTTGACCTCAACTCTCCGATTTTGTGCCCGTCCCGCAGCAGTCGAGTTGTCAGCTATGGCTTCCGTCTTACCGTAGCCCATGGGCGTGATGAAACGCCGAAGAGGGATCTTATGATTCACAGCGAGATACTGGATCACCGACTCGGCGCGCTCGCGACTGAGTCGAAAATTCTTCGCTTCGCTGCCCGTGGAATCCGTGTGTCCTGAAACCTCGATCATATACGCTCGAGCGCTGCTGGTCTTTGCTGCCAACTCATCAAGCTTTTGTTTGGCCTCGGCTGAAAGCACTGCGCTGTTGAGTCGGAAGTTTACTGAGACGGATTCCTGTACATCATAGTCATCCAGAGCGGACACGCGTTCATTCACCGCAGTCACTTCTTTTCTTGCCTCGGCGGCGATGGCATACAACTCGTCCATTTGCCCTGCCATCCGCTCCTGATTCTCCTCGACCGGGGTGACCCGAGTATCCGAAGTTACGGCAGCCCGCATGTCTGACTCATTGAACCTGATCTTATCTGCCACGAGCTGTCCCTGCATATCCCCGCGTCCCTCTACTTCCACGATCAGTCCTCGCAAAATATCCGTCACTGGATATTTCTTGCCGCCACGAAGGAAGCCGCCATACGTCTTGATGCTCGTATTGTCAGTTATGAGGACTTGATAATCCGTACGAGTCCGGTCGCGTATTGTGAAGACGTCGGCATCGCGTCCAATAACGACGCCTTTAAACTTCATCTTCGCACCACTCGGAACCGTTTGTATGTTGGGACCTCGGGCTCGCGCGGATTGCGTCTGTCCTGAGAGTAGTGGTGCCACCGACATTAGAAAGACGAAGCCGCAAACCAGCGTGAACATTCGAAAGGTTTTACTGTCATTACCGCTCATAGTTAGCTCCTTCAATGATTGATACGAAATGCACTTACAGCACTCCGAGAGAACTGCTAATGTCGGGGTAATTTACCGAATGAGGGAAGTTGAAAAAATCCTAACCAAAACCAGAATAAAAATCAAACGCGACTGCCTGGGTAAATATCGGTTTGCTCCAATAAAGTGACGCTCCGATGCAAGGTCAAGTGAAGCTCCGATGTAAGGGCCAATATTGCCTCGATAGAACCGCTCAAGCTTCGCCAATTGCACGTAGCAGATTGGTCCTTCAGAGGGCCGCTCAAGCTTCCCTAATTCGCAGGTTGGGAAGGCGGGCTTGCCCCCGCTGGAGCGAGCAGACGGCAGCCAAGAGCAGAAAACCATTTTCCATATCAAATTTTTCATTTGTCATTTTTCATCGGCATTTTTGCATTGCCAAATCGCTCCAGCTGAGACGACATATGAGAATGGCAAATGAGATATGACAAATGTGATATGGAAAATGGTTTTCTGCTCTTCCTGCCGACTGTATCAGGTGATTCTGATACTAACCTCATCGGAGCGCCCCTCATTGGAGCGTCACTTGAGTGAGTTCGTATTCCTGAACAGAGGAACTTAAAACAGCGACCCTTGCCTGGGTACCTCATCACCGTAATCGGGTTTTCTTCGCCGGGCTTTGCCTTCAAAGACTGTACGGCCGTAGAGCGCAGGAGAGATCATTTTTTCGTGGGCGATGACCGCATCAAAGTCCGCTTCCGGTTTGCGGCGCCTCTCAACTTCGCGAACAAACCGCTCCAGGCGGCGGAAGCCGTCGAGCTTTTCCCGGTCACTGACGCGGTTACCGCCATTCCCAGTTCTAATACCTACTTTTGCACGGTCAAGTGCCGTTCGAAGGAAGTTGAGAGATTCGTCGTAGGTTTTCAGAGGGACAGGAAACGGATGTCCATCCTTGCCGCCGTGTGCGAAGGAAAACCGCGCCGGATCAGAGAAGCGACTGGACGCGCCATGAATCACCTCCGCAACCAGGGCGAGGGACTGCAGAGTGCGAGGTCCAAGCTTCTCGAGAAGCAGGAGTTCTGCGAAGTTATGAAACTCCCGTTCATAGGCGACCGCAAGTACGGCGCCGAGCCGCTTCAGATCTAAGTCTGACGCATGGACCTCATGATGCGCGGGCATTCGCAGGTACCGAGCTTCGCTTAACGTCCTATCCGGATGCTGACGTGCGATGTCGAGCATTGCAGTTTGTGCCGGCCCGGCGTGAGCATCGACGAGGTTCATGATCGTTCCCTGGTTTGCGCCGACTATGCCCGTGTGAGGTTCGGCAACAAAGTCTCTAACCGCTAGTGAGTGCCAGTGATAGCGGCGAGCCATGCCGCTTCGATCATTCAGACCCTGCTGTACGACGGCCCACTCGCCGTCCGCGGTCACCACAAAACTGTGCAGGTAAATCTGAAAACCGTCTGCGATCGCATTGTTGTCGACGCGTGCGGTAAGCCGGCTGCTGCGCACAAGGGCCTCGCCGTCGAACCCACGACGGTCTGCGATCCAGCGCAATTCATGCGGAGTGTTTCGCGAGAACCTGCCTCGACCTCCGCAGATGTATAGGCCCAGTTCGTCCGCTCGTGGTCCAAGGCCACGCTTAAGCGCACCCATGACGGAGGTAGTGACGCCCGAAGAGTGCCAGTCCATTCCCATCACTGCGCCCAAGGCTTGAAACCAGAACGGATCACTCAGTCGCGAGAGGAACGCTGACGTTCCGTAGTCGTAGACTATCGTCTCGGTAATGGCGGAACCCAGCCTGGTCATCCGTTCCGCGAGCCACTGCGGGACGCGTCCGCCATGAAGAGGAAGGTCTGCGACTCCGGAGCGTTTCATTACGTGATTGTTCCCAGGTGTTTCAGATACGTCATTGCGGGGTTCGCCGAGGTCTCTGGAGAAATGGATCCGATGTAGTTGTCAGGCCGTAACAACACACTAAATGACTTGCTCACACCGAAGATTTCTGCAACATGCGGGTAAAGTGGGACGACATGATGATCCAGCACATCAGGCCACTTACTTGCAAGTTCGCGCGTCTCCTTCTGATAGTCGCCCTCTCCATCCGAGAAAATGATTAGATGGAATTTTGGTTCGCGCAAGCTATCGTAAATACTTTTTCCTTCAACCAGAAGATATGGCATCCGGTCGCCCGCCCGGTGATCAAACTCACCGTCTGCATCGTGGTCGCTCAGTGAGCTGTGGCGATAGTGAATGCCGATTTGCGAAATCAATGGGAAGAACCGTTTCTTAATGACATCAAGGCTAAGAATGAATTTTGCCATCGGTGGAAAGACGGTTGTACGAATGACATTGAGGAACCAGTCCGTACCGGCGGCGATATTGAACATCCTGTCGGTCGTTTGCAGCAGCCTCTTGGCGTTCGGAAGACGCTCTTCATTATAAGTATCCAGAATTCGTTCAGCAGCCGATGCCTTGAGGACTAGTGCGAGCTTCCAGGCGAGATTGTAGCCGTCCTGAATGCCGGTGTTCATGCCTTGTCCACCCGCAGGCGTATGGATGTGCGCCGAATCTCCGGCCAGAAAACATCTCCCCTCGGAAAACCTCTCAACGTGACGCGTGTGCACCTTATAGGTTGAAAACCAATCCACCCGGGTGATGTCGAGATCGAGTTGCGCTTCTTCCTTAATGCGTTCTTCAATCTCTTCGTAGAGAATATCGCCTTCTTCTTTGTCGAGACCTTCCGGAAACGCGCCTACGATGCGCCAACGCTTTTCTCCGCGCATCGGAAAGAACGCGACGACTGCATTTCGCGTGAGACAACCGTGCAATGCGTCATGCGGAAACTTCCAATCGATTTGGACATCGGCGACATAGAAAATACGTTCAAACGTACTGCCCTCAAAAGAGAGGCCGAGCGCAGTTCTAACTACACTCTTTGGCCCATCGCAGCCTACCAGATACTTGCCTTCGATAATCTCGATCGCGGCTCCGTTCTTACGAACATTTGCTGTGACACCGGTTTGGTTCTGCGAAAGGCTTTCGAGTTCAGTCTGCCAGAGAACGTTACGGTCGTGATTTTGAACATATTCGTAGAGAAGGCGTTCGTTTTCGCTCTGCTCAAGGACAAGCATGTAAGGAAAGGGACTTAAACCTTCGCCGATGTTGGACAGATCCACTTCGCCAACGATTTCTCCTTTTTCCAGCAAGCGAATCTTGCCAGCAATCGTACCTTGCGCTACCGCTCTCTGCGCTAAGTTGAGCTGCTCGTAAATCTCGAGCGTGCGCGCGTGGACGCCCAGGGCCTTGGAGTAGGGGGTGATGCCTTCTTTCTTGTCGATGATGACAAAATCAATTCCGTGCCGGATCAAATGGCACGCCAGGGACAGCCCTGTTGGACCAGCCCCGACGATCACAACGTCCGTCTTCATTGCCGCCATGCGGCTAATCGTATCGAACCATGCTTGTCGGATACAAGCAATCTATTGAACCAATCAAGCGTCGCTAATTTGCAGGTCGAGAGAATTGGTCAAGCTTCGCTAATTCGCAGGTTGAGAAGGCGGGCTTGCCCCCGCTGGAGGGAGCAGACAGGCGGGAGGAGCAGAAAACCATTTTCCATATCACATTTGTCATTTTTCATTTTTCATCGGCAGTTTTGCATTGCCAAATCGCTCTAGGCTGAGACGACACATAAGAAATGGTAAATGAGATATGACAAATGTGATATGGAAAATGGTTTTCTGCTCTTGGCTGCCGTCTGCTCCCCTCAGCGGGAGCAACCCCGCCTTCCCAACCTGCAAATGAGCGATGCTTGAGAGGTTCGTTTGCGCCGCTGAGTTTTCACCCAGAGTCGCGAAGCCTAAGACTTTTTTGCGTAGTAGCCTTGTCGGTAGAGCAATTGCGGTTTGTTCTTGAGAAGTTCGGGATTGACGACTTCCATCCGGATACGCCGGTAAGAACCATCGCGGCTTTTGTTGGTTGGCGTATAGGCGATGAGGTACTGCGAACGCAACTCTTGATCGATTTGCGAAAAGGCGGATCGCAGCTCGCTGGGTTGTGCCGGAAAGAAGGCACGGCCTCCGGTCCGGTCGGAAACTTTTTTTAGCGCTCCCGAATCCAGTTTGCCTTCGGGAAAGTTTGCATCACGAATTCCGATGGAATAGATCGCGACATCCGATCTCACGGCGAAATCAATCACGTCCTGCTTCTTAATCGTGCTGCTCGTATCATCGCCATCCGACAGCAGAACAATGGCGCGTCGTGTACCTTCAGGAGCTTTGGACAAAACATCTTCAAGAACCATCCACATTGCGTCCCAGATGCCTGTATAGCCCGAGGGATCCTGCTCCTTCGGTAACGGATCATCACCAGCAGCTAGCCGTCGTTCGTTTTCAGGCGACATCTCAATCTTAACCCGACCTATACCCCGGTGAAGTTTCTCCAAATCATTGGTTGACTCCTGTTCGACTTTCGGGACGCCCGTAAACGAAACCACGGCAGCGCGATCCTTGTCTGGCCGAATCACAGAGTCGATGAATGCCCGCGCGGCGTTTTTTTCATCCGCCAACACTCCTCTTTGCGACTCGCTGGTATCAACAAGAATGGCTAATGACAAAGCGCGATTCGTCTCGCGTTCAAAGAGACTTACCGGCTGAGCGACATCGTTTTCAAAGATACGCACATCCTCGGCGCGAAGCGACGTAATAAAATGGTGGTCTTTATCTACAGCCGTGAACAGGGTGTTAACCAGATTGGTCTCCACGCGCACTACTTCAGCTTCAGGTTCGGATTGTTTACTTGGCGGAGTCGGACTCTGTTTAGGCGTCGAGGGAGTTGTGCCAACCGTTCTGCTCCGCTGCGCCTGTGACTGGGGTTCCCGCGCGCTACTAACTGCCGCCGGGCCGATTACAACCGCTACAAGCAGGACGAGCACTAAAATGGTCAGATGTTTCATTGACATACCAATAAACCAGGAATCGGCGTTCAGCTTCTCTCCGAAGTAGCAAATTCAATTAGGCGTCGCTGGGGATCGAAGGTGATCTTGAAAGGATAAAGAGCATCTCGTCCAAGAATCACCGGCGCATCGTCATCCACTCCAAACAAAATGTCGGTAGGTATGCCGCGTAGAACAAGTTCCCCAATACTTATCGTAGTGGGCGTTACTCGCCTTGAACTGATCGTGCCTCCTGCAATGTCGCGAGTGCCCTGGCTGGCGCGGTTACCCCGGTTTCCGACTATCACAGCGTTCCGCCCGTTTACTGCGAGGCCGAAGCCGGATCCTGTATCAATTAGAGCTAGTCGTCCATCTCCCAGTCGCACGAAGGGACGAACACTATTTCCGAAACGCATCCACTGTACGATAGCACCTTCGCCCACCGGATTCCCGCGTTTCGGGCCGCGCGAGCTAGTATCAACAGCCTCGATGAGTTGATTTGGCATGTCGATTGAATAGCCGTAGGGCGAATAAATGTCCGTCGGATCGAGAATGCCATCTATTCCAGGCGTTAGAAGCGAAACGATCATAGCCGTTTTTGTTGAACCAATGACATTGGCTTGATCGCCAAGAGCGAATCGACTGATCAGAGCCTCGCGGCTGGAAGTATTTCTTGCGCCTGTCAGACCACCCATAACAATAGGGCGCGCGCTTCTAACGGTCAATTGTGCCTCGTCGACAACGCGTTGCGTTATCAGATTCATTCCCGCGCCGGTGTCCAACGCAAAAATATAGGGACCTCTGCCGTTAATCCAGGTACTTAACAAGAGTCCACGTTCCTTGCTCAAGCGAAAACGTACTGGAAGTGGTGTTTGCGTATACCGCTGAACGTCCCTGGTAGCCGCCTCGACATTGAAAGGGGCAGTTCCCACATTGGGAACTGCCCCTCCCATGACTACCAGAGCGCTTGCAATGAAGAGCTTCGCTCTCATGCTATGCACTCTCCTATATTTGTCCGACTAGTAACGACGGCTTCGCTTGCGAATCTTGTAGGTGTACAACGCAGAACCGCCTGCGCCTGAAAGTGCACCAATCGCCGCACCCTTCTTACCGCCAATCAGACCGCCAATCAGAGCGCCGCCGCCGGTACCCATCGCCACAGTCAGTTTGTCACGATGTTTCTGCCAGAAGCTGCGGCCCCTGGGCTGCTGATAATCATAATAGACTCTTCGGCTCGAAGAACGACTTACCGCGTTTCGATAGACTACGCGCGGCCGACTGGACTGAAGGCTGGAAGTATTGACTCCTACCACGCCAGCTTCAGCCGCTCGGAAGCCATCAGCAAAGCCGTTCTTGTAGGCGCTCTGTTCAGACGCCGTGTTGAACTCGGCTGGAACGTACTGTTGTTCCGAACCAGAAGCACCTGCCTGGTATTGCGCATCGCTCGGTAGCGTTGACTGCGCGGTTTGGGTCTCGGCAGCTGTTTGGTTTCTCGTGTGCATCACAAAAGCGCCAACTGAACCACCAATTAACGCAGCAACCAGGGCTACCGGTAGCAATTTGTTAGTCATAATCATTTCTCTCATCTCCTTCAGCTTTTAACATGCGCCATCGTCAAATTCGCGCCAATCCAACGGGGAATTTAGCAATCGGTGTTCCTTTGGGAGAGTCATTGTGAAGTGTATAGCAGAATTCCGTGGATCATGGGATTTACGAGTGAAATGGCCTTTAATGCAAGGAAGCCGCAATCAAAATCCAACATTACTCCGCATATGGCGCAAATGTTTACCCGATATGGAGTCGCCTCATACTCGATATCGAACCCCTTAATTTAGCGTGATGCAAACTCTTGGTTTGCTGGGGTTGCCACAGGCTCAACTTGGGGTGGCATCGAGCGATTCGAAAACAAACAGTCAGCGTTATGGTTTTGAACTAAAAGTATTATTCCGAGTCCGCTTTTGCGTACGGATGAAATAGCCCAGCGATTTATCGCTGGGGTGCGCGTCACAAGCAAGTCCGTGAAACGGACGACTGAAAGGAGCAGCATGACACGGGATTTCAGCCGTCCGCTTCACGGACTGACATTTTTTCCCTGTCCTCCCAGCAGTGAACTGCTGGGCTATTGTCAGTCGTCCGCTAAGCGGACTAAGTAGAACGAGTTCTATTCAACGCCCGCTACAAAACGAAAAAGGCCGGGAAGAGTTCCCGGCCTTTCTGTAGCTGCGATTGCGAAGCCTCTATGCTGCGCGTTGCAAGGGCTGTGTCTTATTCTCGCGCAGAAGCTCGAGGGCCTTCTTCATCTGGATATCTTCAACCGACGGCTTCGGAACACTCGGCTCCGTAGCTACCGGAGGTTTGTCGTTTGGCTGGTTCTGCTTGGTCGCCTGATCATCATCGTTGCCGGTCAAATCATCCGGATCAATTGCGTCGGCGAGTTCAGGACGCTTTACTTCGACTGACGGCGTCACACCGGAGTGGCTGCGGTCCTCTCCCAAAAAGGGCTTGCCGCTCGCAGACGCCCACTTGACCGTCGTCAGCAATAACCCGTCTCCGCCTCGCAGAGTAAAGAGTTGTTGTTCAGCTCCCGCCCCAAAACTCTTTTCACCTACCACCTGACCACGATTACGCTCGAGCAAAGCAGACGCCACCACCTCGGCCGCGCCAGCCGTCCCGGAGTCGATTAACGCGACAACCGGTCCCGAGAAAATAGCCGCCTTCGGGTCAGCGGTAAACGTTTTCAATGTCTTATTCTCCCGTCCCGAAGTCTGCCCAATCATTCCGTCCTTAATGAACAGATTCGCGACGGCCACCGCTTCATCGAGCGAACCGCCGGCGGTCCCACGAATGTCGACAACCATTTTCTGCGCGCCCTGTTTGATGAGATCCTGGAGTCGTGCTCGGGCGTCGGCGGCTTCTCCCTGCGCAAAACTGTTAATTCGGAGAACTCCAATCCGACCCGCTTCCATCCGGGCTTCGGCTGCAGGTGCTCGAAACGCACTCCGCTTCACTGCCAGTGTAAGCGGCCTAGCGTTGGCGCGAAGAATTCGCAGCTTCACTTCCGACCCGGCGGCCCCGTTCAACAGTTGTTTGGCATCGTAAAGTGAAATATCACGCGTGGCTTTGCCGTCGATGTACTCAATAATGTCGCCAGCGCGCACTCCCGCTTGATCGGCGGGTGAGCCCTTCATGGGCGCGATAACATAGAGGTAAGACGCAACCTGGGAAAGTTCTGCACCTATTCCAACCTGATTGCTGTTGGCATCCTGACCATACTGACGAACCTGCTCGGCAGTCAGGTAAGTCGAATAGGGATCAAGCCCGTACGCCAAACCGCGCAAAGCTCCGGCCCGAACCTTTTCCATGTTCGGCTCATCGACGTAGTCGTTCTGAATATGTTGAAGCACACTCTCAAAAATCCTGAGTTGTGCGTTTGGATCGTTAGCAGGTTGTTGTGCCCGGGTGGAAATCCAGCCCCCGACGACGGTATAAAGCGCCAGAGTTGCTGACGCGAGAATCAGTGCAAACTTCGTACGAAATGACATCATTTACCTCGTGCTGTACGTTAAAACCAAACCCAAACCCTACTTGCGAACATGCGCTTTTCGCAAGCCAGTCGTATCATACAGGCGCTTAAAGAAGGGTGCAACTTAACTTTAGTAGACATTTGCTCAACCTTTTTGCGATCTTCATCCTCTGGCTGAGCCGCGTAAACAATCCTGAGCGCAAACTTCGATTTATGGAGACAGCTAACCAGAAGCAACCCATTCCCGCGCCGGTTATGGCTCTCGACATGGGCGAAAAGCGTGTAGGAATCGCAGTCTCGGATGCGCTGTCAATCTCGATTACCCGACTCGCCGCCCTTCATCGTACGAGCTGGAAACAACTGCTTCGAGACGTCGATGATCTGATACGTCGCTTTGACGCTCAAACGGTGGTAATTGGTTTACCACTGCGCCTAAATGGTTCTGCCGGGGAGGCGGCATTGGAAGCCCGTCGATTTGCGCATAAGTTCGCGCAATCACTGCCAGTACCCGTGTATTTACAGGACGAGCGTCTAAGCTCGGCAGAGGCGGAGAATAATCTGCGGCAGCAAGGTCACGGTCGGGACAAGATTGCCGAGCTCGTCGATAGCGAGGCGGCGGCCGTGATTCTGCGAGACTTCCTGGAGGGGAGCCAGGAAAGAATACTCGTGCAACCCTCTTAGCAAACTGTTTAGTCTTTTCGCCGCTCTAAACTAATCTTCAGGGAGTCGCACTTATTCACGATGAAACGTATTCTATTAGTACTTGTCCTATTGGTTCTTGTAACCGCCAGCGCTTCCGCGTTTTGGGTTTACCGAGACCTCCACACGCCAGTAGCACATACAAAGCAGGGGCAGTACGTTGAGATTCCTCGTGGGTCTTCGCCCACTGCTGTCATCAGCAAGTTAGCCAATGAAGGAATTATCAGGCATAGGTGGCCGTTAACGCTTTACCTCAAACTAACGGCAAAAAGTTCACAATTGAAAGCCGGTGAGTACGACTTCCCTTCACCTATTTCGCCCCTCGCTGTTTTTGCCAAGCTTCGGGAAGGTGAACAGCGCATGCTTCGCTTAACCGTAGTGGAAGGATGGACCAGGTGGGACATTTCAAACGCACTCTACAGAATACCCGAACTTCATTTGTCTGACCCGAACGCGGCCTTGCACTTAATGAACGACGTGAACCTAATAAGCGATCTGGATCCAAAAGCCACCAATCTTGAAGGATATCTTTTTCCCGACACTTACGAATTTCCTCCCGATACCAAGGCCCCTGAGATAATCAAAATCATGGTCAAACGTTTTCGCAAGGAGTGGAAGCCAGAGTGGTCCGAACGTTCCCGGATCCTGGGCTACTCTCCTCGTGAAATCACCACCACGGCCTCGTTGATTGAGACTGAAGCTAAGCTCAGCGACGAGCGGCCGACAATCGCTTCGGTGATTTATAACCGTCTGCAGAAGCAAATGGCGCTGGGAGTGGACTCCACAGTTATCTATGCATCGAAGCTCGAGGGTAAATGGCGAAATGACGGCAAGGTTTATAAGAGCGATGTCGACCGACGCTCGCCTTATAACACGCGCTTGTACATCGGACTCCCGCCAGGACCAATCGCTTCGCCAGGAAAGAGTGCGCTCGAAGCAGCGCTCTATCCAGCACAGACCGATTATTTGTATTACGTGCGTGAGCCGTCACGGAATGACGGAGCGCACAATTTCTATAATAACGAGAGCGATTTTGCGGTTGGCGTGCGTGCTCTGAGAACCTGGGAGCAGCAACGAGATGAAGCTGTGAAAGACGCTGAAGTGACACCACGCTAAAGTGCGTTTCGCAAGAGGGGTGAGGCGATAGAGGCAAGTAGTTCAGAGTCCAAACTTTAGTTTGCTGCCGCGCACAAACACAAGCTGCGGCTTGAACTATAAACCTGTTGAACTTGGTAGCGCGAGCGTCATTTCCTGACGAGGTTACACAGATCGGAAAAGCTTCCTTGAAATTGGTGAGTCGTTACTCTATTCTCGTTTTTGCAATCTCCCCCTTTGGCAACCCTAGGCAATCGGTCCTAATAACAAAAGGTGTTTCCTATGATCAGGTTAGCAAGCGTAGTACTGATGGTTTTGATCAGTGCCGTTTCGGCATGGTCTCAAGGTAAAGGTGTTGACAAGACTGGTGAGCGTGTTCGCGACAGTGGCACTGCGGGCAGCAATTCAACAAAAACCGATACCGGTGCAGGCAGAGGTTTTGATTTTGGCAAAGGCAAGACACCTGAGGTTCCGCCTCTTCCCAACCCGTACCGCATTGCGGCGCGACGGGACGCCATCCTTAACGCGATTGCGGAGGTGATGCGGGATCGTAAGTTGATCGTTGATGAAGCAGCTTCCAAGCCGGCCGAGGGAATAATCGTGAGCCAACCTTACACGTTCATCAAAGGTGCGGTTGTCACGCAGGCCGAATTGGGTCGCTATGCTGACGTTACCACCTCGACGGCACGTGGTTGGACTCGCGGACGTTACACTATCACTGTTGAAGTGCAGCCGATCGATGGCAATAGCGCAAATGTTTCCGTCAACGCCAAAATTGAAGGTAGGACGGATGGTGCGACCGGCGCTGAATGGACTACGCTACCCACGTCGGGCGTGGCAGAGGAAGAGTTTCTGTCGGCTCTCATTACCAACATTACGGGTGTGCCGCCGCCCGGCCACGTTGAATGACCCAGCATGACAGTTAAAGTAATACTTGAATAGGTTGATTCTTGATTGATGATTGATTCCCAACCGGAACTCTTTGCGCAACCCAAACGCTCTGCCTCGAAGATCCTGGCGGGCGTGGCCGCTCTTGTAATCACGGCGCTCGTATTCGCGGGCTACGCCATTTTAAGAAAGCGGCATGCGCAGGAGTCGCGTTCGTTAGCATTGTCATCTCCTGCCGCTGAACCGAGGAAACCACCGGTGGCCCTGGTGATGGTTGATGAGGCACTTCTGCAAGGAAGCAAAACCATTATCGGCGGTACGGTGAAGAACACTTCTACTGAAAAGTTGGAAGGATTGTCAGTAGAACTAGAACTAAAGCGTCGCAGGGACGGAATTGCGGAGAGGCAAATACTGGCGCTTGAGCCGACACACCTTGAGCCAGAACAGGAGGGTCGCTATTCATTAGAGCTCAAGGCTCAGGACTATGGTTCGGCGCGGTTAGTTGCTCTGAAGGCCGGCCCGAGCATGGTGTCATTGCCTTATGCAACAGCTCAGGGGCAAAGGCGTCCTGCGGAACGATTCGAGCCAAAGACCGTTAAGATCGAAAAGCGACCGTCGAAGCCAGGCGGGTTTCTAAACACGCCGGACAATCCAGCTCGGGTACCCTGAGCGAGAACCTAAAGAATCAGCTGAGCTGCTTCAGTGATGTCAGCCATGCCCTTCAAGTTATCGGTGAAAGGTCGGCGTGGCGACGAAAGTTAAGGCTCCGTCTGAGCTGAAGGCTGGCTGCTCTCGTTGAAATAGTTGCATGCTCGGCTTCCGGCGAAGAGCTAGGGGTAATTCCCAATTAAGGGCGACCAATCTTCGGCTCTAAGGCCTTAGCTGGTGCAACCTACCGTCGGCGGCGGTCGTCCTAGTGTCGTTGAACCCGAGTTAGGTTACCCTCTGAAGTCCCTGGTTAAGTTGAAAAGTAAGATGAATGAACGTGCCTTAAGACTGGTTACGAAATCTGCCAAGGCTCTGGTTGTCTTTGGCATTTTGATGGCCGGCTGCACCCCTTTGGTGGCGCAGACAACCCGGCAAAACCAAAAGCCGGTTTTGATCGAGACGGACAAGAATCCCGCTGATGAGACGCCGAGGCCGCTTTCGGATCTGGAAGAGGAGATGCGTGCAAAGCGCGCGATCCGGAGTGCTGAAAAAGAATATCAGGATAACCTTGACAGAGCTCGTGACCTTTCGGACTTAGGTGCCTCCATAGTTGCTTCGTTCAAGCAAAAAAAGGAGTTGGATCGAGAAGATATTCGGAAGCTCGAGAAAGCGGAAAAGCTCGCGAAGGGCATTCGCCGCGCTGCCGGCGGCTGTGAGGATGAGGTGGACATGGACAAGCCCCCCAAAGACCTTGCTTCTGCCATGGATATGTTAGGCGAGCTGAGCAAGTCTCTGAAAGAAAAGGTTGAGAAGACTCCTAAGTACGTAATTTCAGCGGCCGTTATCGATGAGGCTAACGTATTACTTGAGGTGATTCGCATTGTTCGAACCCTACCCCCTAAGGTTTAACTATTAGCCTTAATGCCAATGCCGCGAACTCATTGCGCCGTACTTTACTTCCTTGCGATCCTCATAGCCGCCTCTGCCATCCCTCCTACTATTCGGTCCCAACAAGACGATGACGTCGTTCGCGTCAACACGGATCTAGTTGTCCTCAATATCACAGTCACAGACAAGGCTGGTCAGTACGTTCCGGGGCTTCACCTTTCCGACTTCACGATCTTTGAAGATGGTAAGCAAGTCTCACCTCAATTCATCTCAAGTTTCAGCGTTCATGAGTCTCCGTTCGCTTCCGTTGTACTGCTGGATACTTCCGGGAGCATGGAGAGTCGCCTTTCACTGGCGCGGTCCGCGGCGATTCGCTTCCTGGATCGATTGCGCGAAGAAGATGTGGCGGCCGTTTACAAGTTTGATACTAAGGTTGAGCAAGTTCAGGAGTTTTCAACCAGTCACGACTTGGCGCCAATGGTTTATGGCGTAACCGCAAAAGGGATGACTACGCTGAACGACGCAATCGTTGATGCTGCAAAAGCGCTTGCACCCCGCGTAGAGAAGAGAAAGGCGATCATAGTTTTGTCCGACGGGGCGGACACTTACAGCAAAGCGTCAGCAGACAAGGCTATTGAAAGCGCGCTTGCCATTGGGGCTAGCATCTACGCCGTTGATATGTCCGCCACCGACGTACCCAGCTTCAACAATCAGCGGACTGCGGCGGTATTGAAGAGTTTTGCAGAGAAGAGTGGCGGGCGTTTTGTTGCTACGCCGGGAGGGCCAGCGCTGCGCGACGCTTTTGCAAGTATCGCTGAAGAATTAGGACATCAATATACGATCGCGTATCGTCCACCGAACCTGGTCCGGGACGGCAAGTGGCGCAAGCTGGATGTAAAGATCTCTCGCAGCGATTTGGTCGTGAGAACTCGCAAAGCCTATCGCGCACCCAGGCGCTAAAGACTCGAATTACTCTCCGATCGCTTACCAAGGCTAAAACACTCGCATTACTTCTTCCATCATGCCTCCCAGTCAGCGATGCATACCACGCCTCGCAGTGGCAATGAAGTCAATACGCCCTGCGGTTAGCGCGTCTATCGAAACTTGACTGTCGCGCGAGTCGAGCGGGGCAAGCCCACCTTCCAAACCTGCGAATTTTCGTAAGTTGAATGCTCTTTGCCAAAGAGCAATGAGATGAAAGCCGTTTTAATCTGAATAACCCGTCAATCGCGAGTACTGACTCAAGGCTAAGAGTCTCTAAGGTTGGGAAGGGCGGCTTGCCCCCGCTTGACTCGCGCAATACTCAAGTTTTGAGCTCTTGACACAGGTATCGGATGGGTAGATCACATCGCTGACGACTCAGTCGCGGCTGATCTTATTGAGTGACTTCTCGCGATGTCTTTCCAACGCTAGTTCAACTAATACATCAAGCATTCGCGTATAACTCAATCCCGACGCCGCCCACATCTTTGGAT
>DATBRN010000257.1:0-10385 GCA_036560225.1 Pyrinomonadaceae bacterium
TGAAACTCAGCGGTGGGCGCGCGAAGTTGGAGGCTTCCGGCAATGTAAACCTGGAGAATGTGCGGGAAATTGCCGAAACGGGAGTGGAATTCATCTCTGTCGGAGCATTGACGCACTCGGCAAAATCGTTTGACGCGAGCCTTGAATGGGTGTCTTAGGAGAAAACGGGTTGGGGCGATAAACTTTAATCATGATGAATACCGCAAGCATTACAAGTCCGCAGGAAATGCGAGTTCAATTAGGAGCCATTCTCGCCGGCATTGTTCCAGATTTGGAACTGGGCCTTAAGGCAGAGCTGGCGGCTGAGATCAATCGCCTGAAGCGCGAAAAGAACGCCGTAATTCTCGGTCACAACTACATGGAACCGGCGCTGTTCAATTCGATCCCCGATTTCATCGGCGATTCACTGGGACTTTGCCGCAAGGCAGCCGAAACGGATTGCGACATCATCGTTTTTTGCGGCGTAGAGTTTATGGCCGAGACGGCGAAGATTCTGAATCCCGAAAAGACCGTCCTCTTGCCGTCACGAGCCGGGTGCTCGCTCGCCTCAAGTATTACCGCCGAGGACGTGCGCGAGCTAAAGCGCAGATTCCCCGACGTGCCTGTTGTCACCTATATCAACACGTATGCTGACGTGAAGGCCGAATCGGATATCTGTTGCACTTCGGCTAACGCCGCCGCGGTGGTTGACTCACTCAAAACCGAAACCGTGATTTTTATTCCAGACGAGTACCTGGCCAAAAACGTCGCGCGCCAGACGGGAAAGCACATTATCTTTCCAAAGTCGAACGCATTGGGACCGCAACTCGAAGGAGATCAGGTGGACACCGAGATCGACTATCAGATGATCGGTTGGCGCGGTCGATGTGAGGTGCATGAGAAGTTCACCGTCGAAGATGTGCAAAACATCAGGAAGCAGTTTAGCGACGTTGTGGTTCTGGCCCATCCGGAATGCAGTCCCGAAGTTGTAGACGCATCGGATTTTTCGGGCAGCACAACGGCGATGACCAAATATGTTGCCGGCAGTAAAGCCCGGCGGTACTTGCTGCTGACCGAGTGCGCGATGGGCGACAACGTGGCCGCCGCAAATCCAGGTAAGGAGATGCTGCGGTTATGCAGCGTACGCTGCCCGCACATGAACCAGATCACGCTTGAGGACACTCTCAAAGCGTTACAGAGAAATCAGTATGTAATCGATGTTCCTGAAGAGATCCGCGTGCGCGCAGCTCGCGCGGTCCAGCGAATGATCGCGATCGGGTAACTCCAATTGAGCGTGGCTGAACGGTAGCGATCGTTTACAGAACAGGGAGCGATAGCGACTGCCACTCAACGGATCCTGGTCCTTGCGCCAACGAAGGTTTAGCGCGCAGCTCATTACAGAACAGGGAGCGGTAGCGACCTGATGCCGCCACTCAACCTCAATGGAAAACTTCGCTGGCACAAAGACCAGGATCACTTGAGTGGTGGCATCAGGTTGCTACCGCTCCCTGTTCTGTAGGTTTGCTTTACGAATTGCCGAAATCACCCGAAGCATTTTGCGACGATAAGAGTCATGTCGTCACGCTGCTGCTCGTTGGAACTGAACTTCTGCACCTCATCAATAACCATCTCCAGCAACTTCTTCGCAGGCAGATCGCTGGACCTTCGCAATGTACTCAACAGACGCTCGGTCCCAAACTCTTCTCCACTCTCGTTCAGCGCCTCAGTAATCCCATCCGTGTAGATCAGAAACACATCCCCGGAATGGAGTTGAACCTCCCCGATGCGAGACTCGAGATCGTCGAAAAGACCCAGGACAGTTGAGGTAGATTCAAGAGCTCCCACCCTTTCGCCGCTGCGCAGGAGAATAGGAGTGAGGTGGCCGCAGTTCGAGTAGCGCAATCGTTGCGAGCGGTCGTCATACTCAGCAAAGAATAGGGTCGCATAAGAGTTATCATTCGTATTCTCGTAAAAGAGTCGGTTCGCTAATCGAAGCAGGGTTTGCGGCTGATCGGCCGCGATCGCGGATTGACTTCGCAGGCTGGCCTGTAGGCCGGCCATCATCAGGGCTGCCGCGATCCCCTTTCCAGAAACATCACCAACCACCAGACCGACTCGTTGCTCGCCGAGATCGAGAAAATCGTAGTAGTCACCACCGACCTGACGAGCCTGTATGCAAACGCCTGAGTAGTCGAGTGTGCGCAGTGCGGGTTGCGTTTGCGGAAACAGCCGGGCCTGCACCTGTTTTGCGATGTCCATCTCATAAGCCGCGCGTCGTTCCAGCTCCAATTTGGCCGCGAGCTCGCGTTTCTGCGATTCAATTTGCCTCGTAACCTCATCAAAACCGACAAGTCCAAAAGAGTTTCCGTCGATATCCTCGAAAACGGTAAATAGACCTCCCCAGATGGGTCGCTGAGGAGGATGCTGAAAACGAACCTGGCGCTCGGACCATTCGTTGAATGTGGTCGTGATGTCCTCGGTTAAGAAAGCGACATTCGTATGCTGGCCGATCAATTTGTATTCTTCTGAATTGGGGTCGGCGGGAATCAAGGCAAGAACAGCCGTACCATCAGGTGGCGCAACGGCGGTCCATCTGTAATCCGGATCTGCGCGAACGTCGTATGCGTGAGTGAATCCCAACTGGTCAATGTAGAATCGAATGCTCCGGTCAAGGTCTCGTACGAATACGGTCACATGTTGAAGTGAAAAGAACGGCGTCTTTCGTTCCGGAACAAGTTTAATCCGTTCTTGCAAGCGGTATGGACGAGGATCATTCATGGGAAAATCCAACAATACTCTTTGTACCGGATCGGATTGCGAACCGCAATACTGGGACCGCGGGCGTCTCGCCCGCACTGAGCGCGTAGCGCGAACAACCGGTTGCCAAAAGAAAAGTCTTACATTCCTTTCGGCTCGTATATCGAGAATGATCTAGTGCTCGGAACCGAGTGACTGGCGGTTCAGCAGCGCTTGGTTAAAAAAGCACTGCTTGGAGTAGCTCGCTTGTTGAGGCAGTAACGGTGACGGATGTTTGCCAAGGATTGTTATTGGCAAAGGGTTGTTCGCGCTACGCGTTCAGTGCGGGCGAGACGCCCGCGGTCCCAGCGTTTGCGTTGCGCGACTACAGGGTGAAGGCCTGTTAGTGTGAGGGTTGTTCGCGCTACGCGCTCAGTGCGGGCGAGACGCCCGCGGTCCCAGCGTTTGCGTTGCGCGACTACAGGGTGAAGGCCTGTTAGCGGGAGCGTTGTTCGCGCTACGCGCTCAGTGCGGGCGAGACGCCCGCGGTCCCAGTGTTTGTGTTGCGCGTTTACAGATTGTCGCGTGCTCGCATCGGTGGATTATTTAACAGTCACGTTACACAAACTTCCGCTACTTACTGTTAGCCTAATGCCGTCGCTATCCATTAAACCCGCAAGTAGGTAAGATCCGAACCATGTCCCGCTATCTTGATCTAGAAAATTGGCCGCGGCGAGAACTGTTTGAATTCTTCGTAGAGTATACGAATCCTTACTTCAATGTGTGCACGCACGTCGATGTTACAAAACTCGTAGAGCTCGTGCGCAAGCGGCCCGGGCTTAGATTTTCGATAGCCATCCATTACTTTGCTCTTCGAATCGCTAACGAAATTGAGCCGTTTCGTTATCGACTCAAAGATGGAAAGGTATTTGTTTATGACGTCATTAACGGTGGCACTACTGTGTTGCTTCCTAATGAGACCTTTTCTTATGCGTATTTTGACTACGACCGCGATTTCGAAAAGTTCGTAAGCGGCATGGGAAAGGCAGTCGACGACCTGCGCAATGGCGACGGTGCTTTGAAGCCAACGATGCGTGATGATCTGATTTATCACACCACGTTGCCCTGGTTCTCATTTACAAGCTTCGCGCACGCTCGTAATCAGGGACGCGGAGAATCTATTCCGCGACTCGTGTTCGGCAAGTACACCAAAGAAGAAGAACGCCTGATGCTTCCGATTTCCGTCGAAGTTCATCATGCCCTTGTGGATGGTTTGCACGTCGGACAATTCTTAACGCGCCTGGAAGAGGCGCTCGCGGCACCCGAGAAATTTATTGCGTCGGATTAACCTTGAATTGATTCCGACGGTGAGCGGGAGATGTCTGCTTCAATTACGAAACCGACATGAACGTCCTGATCCTCAATGATGACCAAGTCGTCGAGCTCCTCCCAATGCATGAATGCATCCGGCTCATGCATGAAGCACTCGTGTCGCTTGCCGACGGCTTGGTCCATCAGCCGCTACGAACCATCGTCCGGCCGGCCGGCGCCGCAGGTGTCATGGGACTGATGCCCTCGTACTCCTCCGGCACTCATCCGGCTTTCGGGCTGAAAGCCATCTGCGTGTTTCACGGAAACACAGCGAAAGGTAAAGATACGCACCAGGGCGCCGTGTTGCTTTTCAGCGCGGAATCGGGCGAGCTGCTAGCGGTAATCAACGCTTCGGCGGTAACAGCCGTGCGCACGGCAGCAGTTTCTGCCGTGGCGACACGCGCTCTTGCCCGCGAAGACGCGGGAGACCTGGGGGTGATCGGCGCGGGCGTGCAGGCGCGTTCGCACATCGAGGCCATGTCTCACGTTCGCCAAATCAGGCGTTGCCGTATCGCCAGCCGCAGGGTCGACAGCGCGCGTAAGCTCGCCGATGAGTTGCACCGACGTTACAACTTCCCCGTCGAGGCTGTTGAGACCGTCGAAGCCGCATTGCGCGGAGCGGATTTGGTTGTGACGGCGACCAGCTCTGCCGAGGCACTCGTCCGGCGGGAATGGATCTCAGAAGGCGCGCACCTGAACGCGGTCGGATCCAGCACTCCAAACGCACGTGAGTTGGACGCGGCGACCGTAGCCGCGTCCAGCCTCTTCGTCGACAAGATCGAATCAGCCGTCAACGAAGCGGGCGATTACCTGCGCGCGGTGGTCGATGGAGTTATCGGCCCAGGACACATCCGGGCCGAGTTGGGAGAGGTACTCAACGGAACAAAGCCGGGTCGGACCTCGCCTGATGAGATCACACTGTTCAAGTCTTTGGGGTTGGCCGTCGAAGACCTTGCGGCCGCCAGATATCTATACGATAAATCTAAAGAGACCGGCGCGGGCACTTGGGTGCGTTTCTGAAAGCGGTTTTTGCAACTCGTCGGCGTCTCGAAAAATAAAGGGGCGGTAATGCTGCCATCGCTCGCCGACATCGCGGAAGCGCGCCGCACTATCAGTGGCGCTGCAACGCGCACGCCGCTCGTCCGGCTCAACTTCCGTGAAGCGCCCGCTGATATTTACCTCAAGCTAGAGAACCTTCAACCCATCGGCTCCTTCAAGATACGAGGCGCATCGAACGCGATTGGGCGCTTGCCGCGTGAGGCTTTGTCCGAAGGCGTGCTCACCGCGTCGGCCGGCAACATGGCGCAGGGAGTTGCCTGGCGCGCGCGCGACCTCGGCATCCCATGTACAGTCATCGCACCAGAGACCGCGCCCGAAACCAAGATCAGAGCCATCGAGCGTTTAGGCGGCCGTGTCATCAAGGTCCCGTTCGAAGAGTGGTGGGGCGTCTTTGAGAGCCGCGCCTACCCGGGCGTAAGCGCACATTTCATACACGCCTTCGACGATCTGGACGTGATGGCCGGCAACGGGACCATCGCCCTCGAGATCCTCGAAGACCTTCCGGACCCAGACACGATCATCATCCCCTGGGGCGGCGGCGGGTTGGCGTGCGGGATCGCGGCCGCGATGCGCGAACTAAGACCCCAGTGCAAGGTATACGCAGCCGAAGTAAAGACGGCCGCACCGCTTGCCGCTTCGCTCGAAGCAGGATCGCCGCAGGAGGTTGTTTACCATCCTTCCTTTGTGGACGGCATCGGAGGCAAGGGAGTTTTTCAGTCGATGTTCGAGCGGGCGCGATTGCTGCTCGACGGCTCACTCGTCGTCGGACTCGAGGAGATCGCCTCCGCTCTGCGGCTTCTGGCTGAACGAAACCGCATTATCGCCGAAGGCGCGGGGGCCTGCCCTCTGGCCTGCGCGCTTGAAGGTAAAGGGGGCGCGGGCAAAGTAGTCTGCGTAGTATCCGGCGGCAACATTGACCTCTCAAAGCTCTGCGCCATCCTCACGGAGAGGTAATCAGACAAGTTGTTGACGGGCGTGGCGTTCGGATGTATAAACTGCCTACCGGACGGTCGGTAAGATAGCACTGCGGCGTGGTGCGCACAGTACTGCATCCAGGGTTGACCATAATGAAACCACAAAGAAAATCTGCTTCCAATAACGAGCGCCTGGCTGAAATTTACCGCGCTGCAGCTCAGATAATTCTACGCAAGGGCTATGATGCCACTTCCGTGAACGACATCGCGACTGCGGTCGGCATGACGAAAGCAGGACTCTATCATTACATCAACGGCAAGAAAGAACTGCTTTTCGACATCATGAATTTTGGTTTGGACGAGCTTGCTGAGGAGGTCATAACACCCGCTCATTCGATTGCAGACACGGGCGCGCGGCTCCGCTTCATCATCACCAGCCACGCGCGATTAGTGACGAGAGGGCAGGGTGCCATCACCATCCTCGTTGATGAGGTCATGGCCCTTACGCCCGCCCAAAATAGAAAAATCACACAGCGGAAGCGGGAGTACTTTGATCGACTCAGGGACCTCCTCAATCAAATCAAGGCAGAAGGGAGGCTGCACGACGTGGATACAACAGCCGCAACCTTCAGCCTGCTCGGAATGATTCACTGGCTGTCGCGTTGGTTTAGACAGGACGGCGCTCTAACCGACGACCAGGTTGCGGAACAGATCGCCAAGATTGCTCTTCATGGGTTGATGCGCCCGGAATCACGCGCAACACAACGAGGGTTGACGGTGGTTAAAGACTGAAGCATGTATTTCTGCGCAGCTGCCCGCTCCCTCCTTCTTGCCGAACTCTAGGCGTTGCAAAAGCGCGAGAGCTTCGCTGCCTTAACTCTGGTTTCAAATCATCCGCACTGCTCACGTTATGAACATTATCGTTTGTCTCAAGCAGATTCTCGACCCTGAGATACCGGCCCGCGATTTCCGCGTTGATCCGAACGGGCGCGAAGCCGAGCGCGGCTCGGCCGACCTTGTCACAAACATCTTTTGCGAGAACGCGCTCGAAACGGCACTGCAACTTCGCGAGCGCACAGGCAGTGGACGGATCACAGTGCTCTCTTACGGTCGGGCTTCGGCCGAAGACACTCTGCGCAAAGCGCTGGCGATGAAGGCAGACGCGGCGGCGCTCATCGTCAACGATGGCGACTCGAATCCCGACCCGCTCATGACGGCGCGCGTGCTCGCGGCTGCGATCCGCAAGCTTGGCACGTTTGAACTGATAATGGTCGGACGCGAGGCAGGTGACTGGGGGGCCGGTCAGACGGGCGGTCTGATCGCGGAGGAGTTAGGAATGCCATGTGTCTCGTTTGTTGATCGAATCGAGTCGGATGGTCGCCGGTTGAGGCTGAACCGACAGACGGAAACTGGCTGGGATGTACTCGAAGCCGAGTTGCCCATTGTCGTCACCATCACCAACGATGAACACAACCTCCCGCGTATCCCGAAAGTGCGCGATGTGATGATGTCGTATCGTCAACCGCTCACGAAATGGACGCTCGACGATCTCGGCCTTGAGGAGGCGTTTGCCGGCCACACTTACTACCAGGTGGCTAAGATTTTCATTCCGCATAAGGAAACGCGCTGTGAGTTTGTCGCCGGCGACACGCTGGATCAAAAGGTAGAATCTTTTGCCAGGCGCATAATCGAAGTAACGAGTGGCTCGATTTAGTTTGCGCTAAGGTCAACTCCTTGGAGTGCGCCGGCCCGGCGGCGCTTTGGCCTGACGTGAGTCATCACTCACTTTGTAGGTTTATCGCTAGCGAACAATCGCGAAGACAAGTAGTCGCTGTTTCGCAAATTATTTGGGGCAGTGCTAAGGAACGTACCAAACTAACCGTTGCGTTGCGAACCCGTTTCATAACATGAAATAGAAGCTCGCAGACTACCAAAATGTCTGGAACCCAATCATGAACGACGTTGTGATCTGTGTCTTCGCCTCCGCCGGTCTTGATAAAGCCGCACAAGGACTCGCGGGCGCTGGGCGACGCCTCGCCGACGACCTGGGCGAGCGCTTATGCGCCTTAATCATCGGCACTGATGCAGACGGGCTCGCATCGGAATTGAGCCACCTCAGCGATACCGTGATCGTCGCCGATCAAGCCGAATTAGCTGAATACCCGGAAACTTGCTTGAGTGCGCTCGTGCGTTTATGTGCTGACCTCTCGCCGCGCGCAGTGTTACTCGGCGGCGATACCTACAGTCAGGAGATTGCGCCACGACTCGCACACCGTCTAGGCGGCAGTGCTGTTGGCGATGCGGTGGAGGTATGGGTTGAAGGGGAAGCATTGCGCGTCAGCCGTCAGGTTTATGGCGGTAAGGCGCAGGCTGTGATCGAACTCCAGCGCATTCCGGCGGTGGTGTGGCTGCGCGCTCGTTCCTTTGCCCCTGCACCGGTCAAGCCCGAAGCGGGCAAGATCACTCGCGCCGCGTTGGACATTCAGGCAGACACGCGGACGCGCATCATCGAACGCAAGCGCGAGGCGCACAGTAACGCGCGGCTCGAGGAGGCCCGCGTGATCGTCTCCGGCGGCCGCGGTATCGGCGGGCCTGAACCGTTCAAGACCGAATTGCAGCCACTCGCCGATCTGTTGGGAGCGCAAATGGCGGCCTCACGCGCGGCATGCGACGCAGGTTGGGTGCCGCCGACGTGGCAGGTTGGGCAGACGGGCAAGAAGGTCACGCCGGATCTATACCTCGCTATCGCGATCACGGGCGCGAGCCAACACATGGTGGGAATCTCCGAGGCGAAGACTATCTCAGCAATCAACACTGACCCGGACGCGCCCATCTTTAAGCACTGCCGTTTCGGTATCGTTGAGGATTATCGCAAGGTCGTGCCCCTTCTTCGCGAGAAGCTGGCCGCGTTACAGAAATGAACTCCGCTCAAGCCACGCGACAGATTTACTGGAACATCTCCCAAGTCTGGGTGATGTATCTCCTGCTTTTGCCGACCGCAGCGGTCGCCGGCTACGGGGTCTATCGACATTTCAGATACTGGCGACGCGGTCTTCCTGCCGCGCGCTTTGACCATCCAATGGAACGCATCCAGCTGGTCATCAGACACGCGCTCGCGCAGCAGCGCACGGCGCGGAACCATTACGCTGGTTTCTTCCATCGTCTCACCACTTATGGCTTTATCATCCTAATTATCGCAACGACGGTCGTAGCGCTCGACGCGGATTTCGGCACCACGATCATGCGAGGGAACTTTTACCTCTACTTCCAGTCGCTAGTGGTTGACGTGTTCGGCGCGCTTGTTATGGTTGGCATTGGGATGGCCGCTGCGCGGCGTTACCTCACACGTCCGAGAAAGCTGGTGTATACGAGCGAGGCAACCCTCATCCTCGCTGCGATCTTCCTGATATGCCTACAAGGGTTTCTCATTGAGGGCTGGCGCATCGCGGCAACAAACGATCCCTGGGGCGCGTGGTCGCCATTCGGAGATCTCGTCGCGCGCGCCTCGCTTCATTTGATGAGTGTGAAAACAATGGAGTGGGCCCACTGGGGAACGTGGTGGTTTCATCTCGCCGTCAGTTTTGGGTTCCTCGCGTGGCTGCCCTATACGAAGATGATGCACAGCATCACCGCGCCCTTGAACATCTATACCGCCAGCCTGGTCCCGCTGGGTGCGACTCTCAAAAACATAGACTTCGAGAACACCAAGAGCTTCGGTGTCAACTCACTCACCGATTTTACGTGGAAAGATCTGCTTGACCTCGACGCGTGCATCGAGTGCGGACGCTGCACTGAAGTTTGTCCCGCCAGCACCGTCGGGAAAGAACTGTCACCGCGCGACATCATCCTTCAACTACGAAACCTAATGCATCAGGAATTTCGGATTTCGGATTTCGGACTTCGGATTAAAGAGATTACAGCTAATGAGCAACAGCCACCACCAGATGAGGCTGGCATAGCTCAATCCGAAATCCGAAGTCCGCAATTCGGAATCATCGGCGCGGCGCCGGCAACTTCTCCGCTTCCGCTGTGGCAATGCACCACCTGTGCAGCCTGCATGGAAGCGTGTCCGGTCTTCATCGAGCAGATGCCGAAGATCGTTGATATGCGCCGTTACCTCGTGATGGAAGCGGCCGACTTCCCTGACTCGATGCAGGAGGCGATCGTTTCTCTTGAACGGCGTGGCCATCCGTTCAGCGGCACGCAGGCGACGCGTCTCGACTGGACGGAAGGCTTGAACATTAAGCAGGTGAGTGAAGCGAAAGACGCTGAAGTCTTACTTTGGGTAGGCTGCGGCGGCGCGCTGATCGAACGCAACCAACGTGT
>DATBRN010000258.1:0-9397 GCA_036560225.1 Pyrinomonadaceae bacterium
GCGCAAGAGAACTCATCTGCCGCCCAAGACGCGAAAGCCGCTGAGAAAGCTGCCGCTGCAAAGAGAAGGGCGGAAGAGGCGAAAGCGCGTGCCCGTGAGAGGCAGGCCCTCGCGCAACAGAGGCGCGCTCAGGCTCATGAGAGACGAATAGCTGAGCAGCAGAAGAGAATGGCGGAACAGGAGAGACGTATTGCCGCTCGCATTGCTGCGGATCAGAAACGCATTGTCGAACGGGCCTTCCGACAGGCAAGACAACCCGAAGGTACCTTTAAGTTCTTAGGTTCCAGGCTTGGAATTGAGAAAGTAGTCAAGGGGGCGCCGTATTCGGCGACGGCAATTACTGAACACACTCAGACGCTCAGCGATGGCAATAAGATCATTCAAAGGAATGAGGCCAACTATTATCGTGATAGTGAGGGCCGCACTCGGATGGAGCAAAAGCTGCAGACCATCGGTAAATGGGCAGCCTCGGGAGAGCCGGCGCAAATAACCGTGATCTTTGATCCGGTAACAGGTAATCACTATAGCCTTAACTCTAAAACTCGAATTGCGTTGTTGGATGCCAGGGGACCGCAAAAGCCCCCCACTCAAAAGCCGAATCCTTTACCTAATCCAAAGCCTAACCCGGAGCCAGGTCCAAAGGGATCCAATGATCGGGGGACGATTCCAAAGCCAAAGGAGATAACGAGTTCGTCGATTTCGAAGAATACCGAACGGGATCAGCATGGTGTGGTGAAGGAGGGTCCCCAGCGAAAGAAGAAGGAGATGCTGGGCAGCCGTGTTATCGAAGGCGTGTCGGCCGAGGGCACACGACAGACTATTACCATTCCGGCGGGGGAAATCGGCAATGTTGGTCCGATCGAGATCATTGACGAAAACTGGTACTCATCCGAGCTGAAAGTGCCGGTATTGACCACGCATCACGATCCACGCTCGGGCGACACTATTTACAAGTTGACTAACATCAATCGTAGTGAACCGGCTCGTTCCTTGTTCGAGGTTCCCGCTGATTATCAAATCATGGACAGACGGGCAAGAAGATCGTCGCTGCCTGAACCGCCAGCGGTGCCCGAGCCGCCAAAGAAACCGGAAGATAAGCTTTAAGGAGTTTTAAATTCCGGATGAAGACTTCTTAACAGCATGAAATCGAGCCTCTCCTGAGGTTTCTTTCCGAGTGATTCCGGCGCGAATAGCGCGGAGGTTAACGCGGAGAGCGGGGTCGAGGTCTGCCCCGGATTCAATAGAGCAACCTTCGCTGTAGGTAAGAATGGAGGTCAAGAATGCTCAGTCGTTATCGCGCTTTCGGTCCTATTCTTCTGGTCTTGTTGATGACCGTGACGGCGAGCGCCCAAAGTCGCCCGGATGCTGTCGAAGCCTATAATCGCGGCTGCCAGCACTACCTCAACGGAGACTTCGACCGCGCGATCGCCGAGTTTACGCGCGCCATCGATCTCAGCTCGCGTCCGACTATCAATAGTCATGATCAGAGCTTGAAAGCCGGGATGGGTTTCACTGATGACTCTACAGACCTCAGCCCGATCATTTTAGTCGATCGAATCACGGCTTTAGCTCTCAGTAATCGTGCGTTGGCCCGTTTTCGCACGGGAGATTTGAAAGGAGCGCTGGCAGATTGTGATCGGGGACTAGCCATCAACCCAGGTATCCTTTTGCTGTACAGCAACCGTGCCGCTTTACGCTGGGCTACTGGAAATCTGGAAGGAGCAATTAGTGATTATGATCAGTTGATCAAGAAGAGTCCGAAAGACGCCCAAGCTTATGACTCTCGCGGCAATTGCCGGATGGATAAAGGAGATGTCGAAGAGGCGCTCGCTGATTTTGATCAGGCAATCCGCTTGAATCCTCACAATGCAGAATTCTTTTGCGATCGCGGCCGGGCCCGGCTGGACAAGGCAGATATCGATGGCGCCCTGGCTGATTCTGAGCGGGCAGTTGAACTCGATCCGCGACTGGCGAGGGCGTATTACCATCGCGGGGCAGTGTGGTGCAGAAAGAATAATCTGGACCGCGCCCTCGCCGATTTCTCACAAGCTATCGAACTCGACCCGGGCCTGGCAGCAGCTTACGGAAACCGTGGATTGTTGCGCCTCCGGCAGGGACGAGATCTTGAGGCTGAGCGAGACTTCGCCGAATGTTTGAAGCTCGACCCCACTTTAAAAATCGAGTTGCGCGAACGGATCAAGGCAGAGAGGACCAAAATCCTGCGCGCTGTAAAAGATCAGATCTGATCCCCGCAATCCAAGCCGCGGAAGCGCTTTGTGATCCACCGAAAGTTCGGTACATCTCCGCTATTGGAAACTATTGTCATCCGCTGATGGACCATACAGCGCGGGTACCTTTGCACCCATCAGTCGCAGATAGACTGTCATCTGTCCGCGATGATGCGCCCAATGGTTGATTGTGTCCTGGATCATCTCGTGGCGTGGCGCTTCCAGGACAACCTGGCCGCGAGCCAGCAACCGCCAGTTGGTCATCAGGTGTTCCTCGGTGGTGTTCCCAAACGCGGCACGAGCGTCGGCTGCTGCCTTATCGAGGGCCTCCAGGAAAGCCTCGCTGGTCTCCATCCGTTTCTGTTCAAACTTCGAGCCGTCCTTCGGTGCCACGTCGAGTTCGTCCTGCTTGATCTGCATGGTGATCCACATCGGAATTGTCGCCACCATATTCGCAAGGTAGCCGAATATCATCGACTTCTCGTGCGGCTTCCAATCGTACTTGCCCTCGGGAACCTGTTCTAAGGCCCGCCGCGAACGGTCCACCTCACGGTCCAGCTCCGCCGTTAATAGTTCTGTGAGTTTCATGTTTGTCTCCTCGTAGATGCTCTAAGCTCGCACTCTTCTATAACGAAGCTTCTATAACAAAGCAAGGTTCAATTTATTTGTAGGGGTGGCACTCCGTGGCCCCAAATCTCCAATTGCTCCGTTTAGAAAGGGCACTTGTGCCCGACCCGCGGCGGCAGACAAGTCTGCTTGCTAAACGAACGACTGGAAACCCCCAGGGGCGGCCACGGAGTGACGCCCCTATGATCCGCTTGGACTCTGCTCTCGGAGTTTCTTTTCCAGATTAAGCACGCGCGTAGCCAGTCGCGCATCACCAATCTTCCTCGTCACTGATCGGAAAGAATCCGTCGCACCACGCCAATGCAGTTGCTCCACATCGCTGAAGAGTGGCGCGTCGATTCGCAGCGTTGCCAGGTTCTTGAACAGTAGCGCGCTCTTGAGGTTATCTTCCTTAAGAATATCGATCGGAAAGTCTTCGAGCGGACCATAGCGGTTTATGAGTTGGGCGGCAGTTTTTGGTCCAAAGCCCTTGATTCCGGGGTAGCCATCAGCGGCGTCGCCCACTAAAGCCAGGTAGTCGGGAATAAACTCCGGAGCCACACCAAACTTGACGCGAACACCTTCAGCGTCTCGAATCTGGCCGCGCCGGCCATCTACCTGGACCACTCGATCCCCGACAACGCATTGCGCGAGATCCTTGTCCGGTGTCCAGATGCATACCTTTTGCACGCGCTCATCCTTGGCCGCGAGATGGGCCGCGGAAGCGAGCGCATCGTCGGCTTCAAGTTCGATCATCGGCCATACCGTCACGCCCATCGCCGCAAGCGCTTCCTCCAGCGGGTGGAATTGCGCGCGTAACACCGGTTCGATGCCGGCGCCTGTCTTGTAACCCCGCCAAAGATTGTTACGAAACGATTCAATGATGTGATCAGTTGCGACGCCGATATGGGTCGCGCCATCGCCCAGCATCTGGGCCACGCTGTGAAGCACTCCCGCTACAGCTCCGTAGGGGGGATCGGTTTTCTTGAAGCGCCGAATCCCGTAGAAGTGACGAAAGAGTTCGTAGGTGCCGTCGATTAGGTGAACAATCATATACGCAGATCACCCAGATTCAATTTCCTTCAGCGGGAAGCCGCTCGAAAACGACACCAAGTACTGGTGCAGTTTGAATACGACGCTGCCGCCGCATGTCTTATTACATCGGCATTGCACGAGGGAAAAGACTCAACGTCAGTACCGGAAGCGGTAGCGACCGGCCGAAGAGTCAAGGTGGGTTATCTGATTCTCCACGTTCAGTTGTCGGTAGCTCGTATCAATATGTCAACCTGGGGTTGCAAGAGGAGTGCCGGTAACCAGGCTTGACTCTTCGGCCGGTCGCTACCGCTTCCGGTACTGATGTTGAGTCTTTTTCCGCCTCGGACTAATGCCGCGGTGTGAATACTGAAGCCAAACTGCATCCGTATTCAACACCAGAAAAGTGGTTGCATCCGGTGTTCTTCTCGGCAGAGCTACCAATGTTACGCTCTCCATAACGTCTCAATCTGCGTAATCTAGTTTTTGGACTCCAAAAAAGACCATGCTACTTGTCGACCTGGCTGTCGCTCGTTCGACTTGTAAGTAAAGAGAGCCAGATTCAACCGGTCGAAATCGCCCGGAAGTTCAGCTCAGCATACAAACTAAGAAGGAGATATTACGATGCGATTCATGGTTTTGGTAAAAGCGAACAAGGACTCCGAGGCGGGCGTGATGCCGGACAAGAAGATCCTCACCGAGATGGGGAAATTCAACGAAGAATTGGTGAAAGCCGGTGTAATGCTTGCGGGTGAGGGACTTCACCCAAGTTCAAAGGGCGCGCGCGTTAAGTTCGCCGGAGGTAAGCGGACCGTGATTGACGGTCCCTTCGCTGAGACAAAGGAGCTGGTTGCCGGCTTCTGGTTATGGAAGGTGAACTCGAAAGAGGAAGCAATTGATTGGCTCAAGCGCGCACCGTTTGACGACACCGAGGTAGAAATCCGGCAGGTCTTCGAGGCGGAAGACTTCGGCGACGAATTCACTCCGGAACTTCGAGAGCAGGAGGAGCGCCTGCGCGCCCAGATGGAGAAGCAACAATAGACGTCCATGTTACCACTCAAGCTATCACGGCTTTACTGCTTGATTTGCTGAAGCGGCTTCGCCCTTCCGTTGGTGCCGAATTGATTCTCAGGGGTATGCCCACGGGACGCAGCCCCAAGAACTCTTGGGCCGTTTTCGGAAGGGCAGAGCCACTTTCGCACATCAGGCGGCAGAGCCGTCGATAGCAACTCCATTCCTACCTCAATTGTGTTTAGCCAAACTTAGTTCCAAGCAGCGACTACGGACCACTGACCACTGACCACAGACTACTGACCACTGACCACGGACCACTGACCACGGACCACTGAACACTACGCGCGCCTCGCCCTCGTCAAGCCTCTACCGCAGTGTTTTAGCCACTTCGATAATTTCCTCTGGGCGAGCGCGAATCCAATAGTTTTCCGTCAGGTTTAACCACCGCACAGTTCCTGACGAATCGAGCAAGAACTCAGCCGGCCGCGCAATGTCCTGCCCCTCTATTCCTGCGCCCGCGTGAAGAAGATCGTAGCGTCGAATCACCTCCGCTTTTGGATCAGAAAGAAACGTAAAAGTGTACCCGGCTTTTTGACAGAGATCGCGCGAGACTTCTGGGGAGTCAACGCTGATTGCGACCGGCCGAATTGCAACGTCATTCAGCTTGTCCAAACTGTTCTGAATACCCCGCAACTCGGAGTTGCATGATGGTCACCAATAACCTCGGTAGAAGATCAAGAGCACGCCTTTCGGAGTTTTCCGTGAATCCTGATCAGCAGGAGCGTGCGCGACTGCACTAGCAGTTTCTTCATTCACTGGCGACGAAAGCAGTTCCGAAAGCGAAACAGGGCGGTTGCTGGTGTCGGGAAGCGTGAAGTCAGGTGCTTTCTGGCCCACCTGAGGAGCGCCGTGTGACTGCGGCAAACGCCTTGCGCCTATAAAAACAGCGAAGACAAAGAATCCGAGGACGGCGACACTCAGAGTAGCGAGAATAACCCCGCCGATCCTTGATCGGGTAGGGTGAGTCCGGCCGGTTGAAAAAGCACGCCGCAGTCCCACGAGCAAGAGTACGGCCGCTAGTGCGAACAGCAATAAGTTGGCCCAGGGAAAATCGCGGGTTACTGGGAACCGCACAAAGACGAATGGGTAGCTGAAAAAGGCAATCAGGCTCAACAGAAAACCTGACCAAATTGGCCAATTGAAGCTTCGGACTCTCATGGAAACTCCTCTCTCTAATGTTTCTTGACTTAAAATGTCGCGCCGCACACAGTTTCGTGCAGACTATAAGTGACGGCAAGAGCAGGAGCCAATTCTCCATGCACTACAATCGCAGGCAGTTTGTAGCAAACGCCGCAAGTCTCGCATTCTGCTACGGTCTCTTAGGTCCTTCTCAATTCCATCAGGAAAAGAACCGTACGCGAATTATCCTGCTCGGCACCAAGGGCGGACCAAGCTTAGGTTGGTCCGGTCGCAGCAATCCCTCTACTCTCATTCTCATCAACGACGTTCCTTACGTTATTGACTGCGGCTATGGAACATCGCGACAACTCGTCGCGGCGGGTGTTCCGCTCCACCGGATTCGTTACATCTTCATCACTCACCACCATTCCGACCATAACCTCGAATATGGTGGCTTGTTCTACAACGCCTGGATTACTGGCCAGCCCGTCCAGGTTGATGCCTATGGGCCGAGCGGGCTACGAAAGATGACGCAGGACTTTTTCAACTACATGAAGTTTGATATTGAGACACGCATTGTAGACGAAGGCCGGCCTGATCCGCGGAAGATGCTCGTCGTTCACGATTTCAACAAACCGGGTGTCGTAATGCAAAACGATGCCGTGAAAATCACTAGTTGTTTGGTACGTCATCCACCAATCAAACAATCTTATGCGTACCGATTCGACGCCAAGGATCGATCAGTAGTGATTTCGGGGGACACAGCATATGCCCCGGAGCTTGCTGACTTTGCAAAAGGCGCGAACGTGCTCGTGCACGAAGTTATGTATCTGCCGGGTATCGAAGCATTGGTTAGAAATTTGGCAAATGCCAAAAGATTGCGCGAGCACTTGATGGCTGCGCACACCTTACCAGAGGACGTCGGTAAGATTGCTGACCGAGCGGGCGTCGACACCTTGGTGCTTTCTCACTTCGTTCCCGGTAACGATCCGTCAATTACCGATGAGCAATGGAGCGAAGGCGTGCGCAAGCATTTCAAGGGCCGGATCATCGTCGGCAAAGATTTAATGGAAATCTAGGTTAATACAGACAAAGCTACTGTCCGGTGTTAACCATCCATGGTATGCCGAATTGATCAACGCAGATGCCGAAACCCGGGGACCAGAAGGTCTTTGCGAAGGGCATTACCACCTTTCCGTTTTCTGACATGGCACGGAAGATTCGCTCACCTTCTGCGACATCGTTCATCTGGATTGTTACCGCAAACCCTTGCGGTTTTTCAAAGCGATCTGGAGGAGCATCGCTTCCCAACAGTGCGCCATCCCCGACAATCAGATACGTGTGAATAATCTTATCGCGCCATTCTGCCGGGACGTGATCGGCCATCGGCGACTCTCCCCATGTCATCATTGTCTGAATCTTTCCCCCAAGACATTGCTCGTAGAATTTAAACGCCGCCCTGCATTGGCCGTTGAAATTTAGACTTGTATTTAATTGCATGCTCTCTCCCTTGATTAATTGGTAACTGGAATTATTCCAGATCGGGTTTCAAAAAACTTTAGCGACTACGATGCGGCGCTAGTCGCCAGCGGCCGTAAGCGACAAACGCCGCCAGCAGTCCTGCCACCATCGGGGTCACAGCCATCGCGAAGCCGTCGCCTACGATGGTAAGCACAACCGCTCCAATCATGATGATCACCAGCCCTGCTGCGGCGAGCAGTGTCAGGCCTAGCCGAATGCGCAGAAGGCCGGGCAAAATCAACCCGAGCGCGCCGAGCACTTCACAGACGCCGATGAACCGGAGAAACAACCCGGGCAACTGCACCTGGTTCGGTGAACCCATCTTCATCAGCTCCTCGGGAGGGATAACCAGTTTTATCCCGCCGGCGAACAGAAAGAGGGCCGCCAGCAACACCTGAACGATCCACAATGCAACATTAATAGCCGGTCTCCGCCTCGGCGAGTCATCACCACCTTCTCGCGTGGGCCGCAGAATATCCGTCGCCTCAATCATCTCTCAATCTCCTTGATTTGCAATAACCTGGTTAGTTGTTGGTTTCTCCTACCTTCGTGTTTGCATGCATACATGAGTGTTCCTCCTTTTGGAGCGCCGTGACAGGTCAGCGCACTCCAAAAGACTGGTCAGCGCACCTCAAAGCTCACGCACCTTTGTCTTGGTTCGGCTCTTGATACAACCCAACAACATTTCCCGCCGGATCAGCAAACCGCGCCGTAATTTCCGGCGCGTCCATTCCAATCGGCTGCACGATCTTGCCTCCATTGGCAATGATCGCTTCGATGGTTTTGGCTACGCTGTCAACCATGATGTAGAACAAAAGACCAGGTTCGGTTGCGGCTTTTCGGCCGGTCACCCAAGTGCCACTCACTTGACCTACCGAATCGTCAAAGGCGGTATTTCCGTCGCCGCGCTGTCTGATCTGCCAACCGAAAATCCTTTTGTAAAACTCTGCGGAGGTATTGATGTCGATAGCCGGAAACTCGATGTAGCAAATCTTGCCGTTTCCAAGCGTGGGGTGTTTTTCACTTTCCATAGACGCGTTCGCTCCAGGTTTCAAAGTTTCGTCCATTAGGCTGCGAGTCGTTCCGACTTTGTCGTTAAGCCGAACTCGGCTCTGCATCCTAGAAAAAGATTAGTTCGCTGGCAGACCTGAGATTTCCATCACCGGCCTGATTTCAACGGTACCGTATCGGGCGGGTGGAATCCTTTCAGCAATGCGAATGGCCTCGTCGAGATCGCTGGCATCTACCAGGTAGTAGCCACCGAGCTGTTCGCGAGTCTCGGCGAATGGACCGTCAGTTACAAGCCGCTTGCCGCCACGAACACGAACACTGGTCGCTGTGGAGATAGGGTGTAATGGACTGGCATCCAGATACTGCTTGCTGGAGTTGAGTTCTTGTGCAAGCTGCGCAGACTCAACATAACATTGGTTTCGCTCATCCTCACTCAGGGCCTGCTCATCAAGATAAACCAGCAACATGTATTTCATATTGAGTGCCTCCATCGGTAAATCGAACAGTACGTCACATGAAGCCGGCGCTGATTACCCCTGTTCATACGCTCGCTTCAAAGTTGGAATGTCAATCTTCTTCATTTGAAGCATCGCCTTCATAACTCGTTTTGCCTTCTCTGGATCCTTGTCTTTCAACATTTCCGGTAAGACGGTGGGAGTGATTTGCCACGACAGGCCATACTTGTCTTTAAGCCAGCCGCACTGTACCTCCTCTCCACCGGCGGAAAGCTTCGACCAGAACTCGTCTACTTCTTCCTGCGTTTTGCAGTTCACTACGAACGAGACGGCTTCGGTGAATTTGAAATG
>DATBRN010000259.1:0-14272 GCA_036560225.1 Pyrinomonadaceae bacterium
TCAACAACATTGGTGATAGTGCTCGACTCTTTGCCCTGGCTGACATGGCGATGGCCGATGCCATCATCACCTGTTGGGACAGCAAGCGGTACTACGTTTTCTGGCGGCCGATCACAGCCATTCAACTTGGGGACACCGACGGCAACGACAAAACAACTGAGGATCCAACATGGGTGCCCCTGATTGCTACGCCGGCCTATCCTGACTATACTTCAGGCGCTAACAACATCACCGCCGCTACGACCCGCGCATTGGCACTCTACTTTGGAACTGACGACATGACTTTCCAGGTCACGACTACCAATACAGGTCCGACCATTCAGGATACACGGACGTTTAACCGCTTCTCGGATGCCGCGGAAGAGGTGGTCAACGCCCGTATCTACTTGGGCATTCACTTTCGCTTCGCGGACACAGACGCGCGGAAGCAAGGTAAACACGTGGCCCAGTGGGCCTTCAGCCACTTTTTCCGGGCTCTCGACGATTGATTGATGATGACGATGATGATGATGACAATTGATCGTCATCATCAGCACGATGAATGAGCCCACGGATCTGTCATAAGGGGCAGGTTTCAACCCTGCCCCTACATAACAGATTTCGCCGTCTTAGGTCTTTCATCTTCAGAAGAAATTCGATGCTCTTCACAAAGACCCAAAACCTGAGATCTAAAACTCTAGTCAGACTTGTCTGTCAACGCTGCCACCCCGGGCAATTCCTTTCCTGCCAGGAATTCAAGCGTCGCGCCGCCGCCCGTGGAGATGTGAGTTATGCGATCAGCCACTCCGGCGCGTGTCACTGCCGCAACTGAGTCGCCCCCACCAACGATCACTGTTGCACCACGATCGGCGGCTGCGGCGACGGCTTTAGCAATGCCAATCGTTCCCTGATCAAACGGCGGTTCTTCGAAAACGCCCATCGGTCCATTCCAGATGATTGTCCGAGCGTCGCGAAGGGCATTGGCGAAATGCGTTACCGTCTCAACGCCGATGTCCATGCCTGCATGTCCTGCATTCGTAAACTCAATCGGGATGGTCTTGGCGATAATCTTGTCACCCTTGATCGGTTCGTAGCTGTCGACGACCTGATGATCGGTTGGCAAAAGTAGTTCGACACGCTCCGCTTCTGCTCGCTTCATAATGCCAAGCGCCGTTTGCATCATCTCGTTTTCAACCAGCGACTTGCCAACGGTAAAGCCCTGAACCTTGAAGAACGTGTAGGCCATCGCGCCACCGATCAGCAGCCTGTCAACCTTGCGATCAATCAAGGCGTTGATGACCGGAATCTTGTCGGAAACCTTGGCGCCGCCGAGGACCGCGACAAATGGGTGGTCGGGATTAGTGATTACGCGGCCGAGATATTCCAGCTCTTTTTGCATTAACAGCCCGGCGGCAGCTTTCTCGACATGCTTCGTAATACCCGCTGTCGAAGCGTGCGCGCGGTGGGCGGCACCGAAAGCATCGTTAACGTAAAGCCCATCGGACAGCGCTGCGAGCTGCCGCGCAAAGGCATCGTCGTTTTTTTCTTCTTCCTTGTGAAAACGCAAATTTTCGAGCAAGAGGACGTCGCCGTCCTGCATCGCGGTGGCCTTAGCCTCAGCCTCCGCCCCAATGCAATCATTTGCAAAAACAACTGACCTTCCCAACAAACTGGAAAGATGCTCAGCCACCGGAACAAGGCTGTATTTCTCGACCCGCTCACCCTTGGGCCGGCCGAGGTGGGAAGCGAGAATCACGCGAGCATCCTGCCCAATAGCGTGACGAATCGTCGGCAACGCAGCACGAATTCGATTGTCGTCTTCAACCTTACCGTCCTTGACGGGCACGTTGAAGTCGACGCGGATGAAGACGCGCTTGCCCTTTAGGTCAAGGTCCTTGATTGAAAGTTTGGACATAAACGTGATGAGTACTGAGTGCTGAGTACTGAGTGCTGAGTACTGAGTACTGAGTGCTGAGTACTGAGTGCTGAGTACTGAGTGCTGAGTACTGAGTGCTGAGTACTGAGTGCTGAGTACTGAGTGCTGAGTACTGAGTGCTGAGTCAGGTAATCAGTGATAAGCAATTAATGTTTACTGACTACTGACAACCAACAATTGACTACTACTCAGTACTCAGTACTCAGCACTTAGTACTCACTTTTCTAAAGGCCTTTGCTCGCGATGAATTTGATGAGATCACGAACGCGGCAGGAATAGCCCCACTCGTTGTCGTACCAGGAGAGCACCTTAATCATTTTTCCGTTGATTACCTTCGTGTATTCAGCGTCGACAATTGAAGAATTCGAATTCCTCTTGAAGTCGTTCGATACCAGCGGCTCTTCGGAAAAGGCGAGAATTCCGCGCAGCTCTTCGTTTGCCGCGTTCTTCAAGACACGGTTCACTTCTTCGCTGCTCGTGTCTTTCTCAACGTCCATGACAACATCCACCAACGAAACATTCGGGGTTGGCACTCGCACCGAGATGCCGTCAAACTTCCCCTTCAACTCCGGTAACACCAGTGCCACGGCTTTTGCGGCGCCGGTGGAAGTTGGAATCATCGAGAGGGCGGCTGCCCGGGCACGACGCAGATCCTTGTGGGGCAAATCAAGCAGTTGCTGGTCGTTGGTATACGAGTGAATCGTGGTCATTTGGGCTGAACGAATCCCGAAATTTTCGTGAATCACCTTCGCCACCGGCGCCAGGCAGTTGGTCGTGCAGGACGCATTTGAAAGCACGTGATGCTCCGCCGGCACATATTTATCCTCATTGACACCAAGCACAATCGTGATGTCCTCATTCTTGGCTGGAGCCGAGATAATCACCTTCTTAACACTGCCCCGCAGGTGTTTCTTGGCGTCTTCGGCTTTGGTAAATATTCCTGTCGACTCTACTACGATCTCGGCGCCAACCGACTCCCAATCTATCGCCGCGGGGTCGCGTTGCGAGAAAACCCGAAACTCGTCACCCTCGACCTTAATCCCATTTTCGGTAGAGGTAATCTCATGATCGAGATTTCCGAGGACGGAATCGTACTTGAGCAGGTGTGCAAGGGTTCTTGTATCCGTGAGATCGTTTACGGCAACGAAATCGATGTCGGGATCACCTATCGAAGTCCGGAAAATATTGCGACCAATGCGCCCAAAGCCGTTAATTCCAACCTTCACTGCCATTGTGAAATGCCCTCCTGAGAGTGTTCCAGCGCGCCGTTGCAGACCCTGGAGAAGCCGGCAGGCACACTATGCTCCGCGCTTGCGCAAACTAGGATCGAAACTTGCTGGGAATAAAGAGCCCAAGATTATGCGGCGTAGCGCGGGAGTGTCAAGCCAACGTCTCATGGATCTTTTTGAAACTGGGCTTCCGCAATTAGCGTACTAAAGACTTGATCGGATGGGACTTGTCTGCTAACTGTTAATTACGTTTACAAGAATATATTAAGGATAAGTTAAGGAGTTTCTTGGTGATGATTAAACTTCAGCCTCGTGCGCTGTTCAAGGTGATGTCTCTGTCTGCGGTTTTGCTTGTCGGGGGCCAGGCGGCTTTGGCTCAGCAGCCAAGCCCGAGTCCAACGCCGAACCCAGCCACGCTACCTCCGGGTACAGCCATGCCTAACCCGAATGCGCCGCAGGGTCAGCAGACGTCTCCGACCGCCCCTCCGGAGACGCAAAGAATACCGCCTCAGGCGCCGCCGGCGACCGTAAACCCGGCTCCACCCACGACGATATCGCAACCGACACCTGAGGCTAGTCCACAAAACGTGCCGTCGCCAACGATTTCACCGACACCCAGCGTCGATGAATTAAACCAGGAACCAAAGGAGCCGGTTTTCCCGACAGTCGAGCAAAAGCCTTTGCCGCCTTTGCCAAACCTGACGCGGCTTGGCGTTACCAGCGATAACACGCTGACTCTTACGCTGAACGACGCTATAAAGCGCGCGCTCGAAAACAACAACGATATCGAAATGGCGCGTGACGACGTGCGTTTCGCCGAGACGCAGCTCCGCGCCTTACAGGGAGTTTACGATCCGCTGTATACAATCAATCCGCAGTACCAAAACAACATCCAACCGGTGACGTTTGTCACCAGTGGCGCGCCGTCGGGCAAGCTCTCAACTACACAGTTCTCGTTTGATCCGGCCATCACCAAGTCGTTTGCCAAGGGAGGCGGTACGTACGAACTCCGCTTCAACAACAGCAAAAACACTACCAGCGCCATAAACAGCACTCTCAATCCCTTTTGGTCTTCAAACCTGTCGCTGACGATCACTCAGCCACTCCAGCGTAATCGCTCCATTGACAACAACCGGCGGCAGATTCGGATTCAGAAGAAACGGCTCGAGCAATCTGATGCGGATTTTCGCCTACGCACCATTGATGTCATCACGCGCGTGCAAAATGCCTATTGGGATTTGGTGTTCGCGTTGCGCGATCAACAGAACCAGCTCGAGAATCTCAATCTTACGCGCGAAAACCTGCGCCGCGTGGAAGCACAGATTGCCGTGGGAACAAAGGCGCCTTTAGAACGCGCCGAAGTGCAAACCGAACTGGCAAACCGCGAGTCTTCGCTCTTGCTCGCAGTTCAGAGTGTCTCGATCGCTGAAAACAATCTGAAACAGTTGATCGCAAAAGATTCCATGTCGTCGGAATGGCCTGCGCAGATTACTCCCACAGACACACCGAAATTCGACGCGACTCCGGTAAACCTGAATGACGCTTTGAAGGAAGCCCGCGAGAATAGACCCGAGCTGCGGCGCCTGCGATTGCAAAACGACATTAATAAGATCGATCTTCAGTACTTCGAAAACCAATTGCGACCGCAAATCGATCTGCAGTCGACATTTGCAACCACTGGACTTGCCGGTTCTCGCTGCGTCGGCGCGGCATGCCAGGGTCTGGCGCCCCCCTTCTTGATCGGTGGCTACAGCAGGGATTTGCGAAATCTCACTAGCCTTGATACGCGCAATATCAGCGTCGGCGTCACCATTCAGATCCCATTGAGGAATACGACGGCAAAAGCTAACTTTGCCGGCGCCCGGATTCAAGAGGAACAACTGGCAGCATCGGTTCGCTCACAGGATCAACTCATCGAAGTTGACGTTCGTAACGCAGCTCAGGCCGTGGAAACTTCGCGTCGCCGCGTGCTGGCGGCTCGTGAAGCACGGGTTAACGCGGAGTTGCAGCTGGAAGGTGAGCAGCGGCTTTATCAAGTCGGCCGTTCAACTACGTTCCTTCTCTTCCAACGTGAGAACGCCTTGACGAATGCTCGCAACGCAGAGTTGAGAGCTGAGACCGACTACAACAAGGCGCTTGCCGATCTTCAACGAGCTACATCCACAACCTTGCGCGTGAACAACGTAATCGTTGACACGCCAACGCCGTAGCGCGCTGCTTTTGGGTTGCGATATTAGATTTGCGATTGCTAAGGTAACAACCTTGGCAATCGCATTTTGTTGCGCGGTGGTGCTGGGTCAGTACCATCTCCCAGTAGCGGGGTATGCCGATTGCGGATTTGCGATTGCAGAGTGCCGATTGGTTGTTCCAAGACTGGAACGATTTAATCGAATCAACAATCGACAATCGGCAATCGTAAATCTGCAATCGGCATACCCGCTACCGCGAGTGGTACTGACCTCATCGGCCCGTTGCTTGTGTGTATCGCGATCTGCATGCGACCGCTAGTTGGTGCTGACCTCATCAGACCGTTGATCTAGTAGACTGCGAGGTTGCCCAATCAGATGAAGATCTCCGCCACTATCATCACGCTTAACGAAGAGCCGAATATTCGCGAAGCATGCGAATCATTGGACTGGGCCGATGAGATCATTGTGGTGGACTCCGGATCCACTGACAAGACACGCGAAATCGCCGCAAGTTGCGGAGCTCGAGTTATCGAGAAGGACTGGCCAGGATTTGCCGCGCAGAAACAATTTGCGACCGACCAGGCTTTGTTCGACTGGGTATTCAGCCTCGACGCTGACGAGCGCGTGTCAGACGAATTGAAATCCTCAATTGCCGAACTCCGGAAACTCGACGAGGCCAAACGCGCTGATGGTTACCGCATCCCGCGCCGCTCTTATTACCAGGGACGATGGATAAAGGGTGGCGGCTGGTATCCTGATTGGCAGTTGCGTCTATTCCGAAAATCGCAGGGGCGTTGGGATCAGCGACAGATCCATGAATCTGTCAAGATGGCATCGGGCGCGCGAACTGAAAAGCTCTCCGGCGACATTCTGCACTACAGCGTTCGCGATTCGGCTCACCATCACCGGATGATTGGCGAACGCTATGCTCCACTTGCGGCCCAGCAAATGTTCGAGGAAGGCCGCCGCACCTCGCCTCTTAAGATTGCAACCGCGGCGCCAGCCGCCTTTCTACACAGCTATCTTCTCAAGGGCGGCTTTCGCGATGGGCTTGCGGGCATCAGTATTGCAAGCTTTGCCGCTCATCATGCGTTCCTGAAGAACGTGATGCTGTGGGAAAAACAGAAAAGAGAGTCTTGAGTCTGGAGTCTGGAGTCTTAAGTCTTTAAGTTTTGAGTCTTGGGTTCTCTTTCAAATGACTGTGGAGGCGGACTCTGGACTCAAGACTCCAGACTCTAATGTTACAATGCTCTTTGATGCATCTCTCCCTGACAGCAGTCCTCCCTGACTTTAGTTTGCTGCCGCCATGGTTTGGATACGTCATTGTCGGAGCCCTCGGTGCCATCGTCGGAAGCTTCCTGAACGTAGTCATACATCGTTTGCCGCGTGAAGAGTCGATCGTTCTTCCCAGTTCACGATGTCCCGCCTGCGGGACAGCTATCGCTTTTTATGACAATGTACCGGTGCTGAGTTATCTGGTGCTCCGAGGCCGCTGCCGGGCATGCAAGACTCACATCTCCGCACGCTACCCGGCGGTAGAAGCCCTGACGGCGGCACTTTGGCTGATTGTCGCCTGGCATGATGGGATAACATTGGCCCTACCATTCGACCTCGTATTTGTAACCGCGATCACAGCGCTCGTCTTCATCGACGCTGAACACATGCTTCTTCCGAACGCGATCACCTATCCGGGAATCATGTTTGCGCTGGTTGCGCGCCTGGCAATCCCCTACCTCATGGGCCAACCTTACTTTGACGATCTCCACGCGCTTGTTAATGGTGCCCTTGCTGGAATGCCATTATGGGCCGCGTCGCTCGTGGGTGCATTGATCGGGGCTCTAGTAGGCGGCGGATCGCTGTGGTTGATGGGCTGGACTTGGGAGAAGCTGCGAGGAATTGAATTGATCGGTCTGGGAAATGTGAAGATGATGTTGATGGTCGGGGCTTACCTGGGCTGGCGACTCACGGTTTTGAACATCTTTCTTGGAATGTTATGCGTGATTGTCATCGTCCCAATGCTATGGCTGCAACGAGGTACCCGAGATATGAATCTGCTCTTGCCTTCGGGCGTTTTCCTGGGGGTTGGGGCAGTAATTGCATTGCTTTTCGGTTCCGAAATTGTTAGCTGGTATGCTGGACTTTATCGATGATCGTTTTGAGTCTAATCCCGCCACCCCTGGTTTATGTCCTTGCCGGCTTATTCGGCGTGATTCTTGGTGGCGCACTTAATATCGTTGTCCATCGGCTGCCATACTGCGGATCGGCCGTTACTTTTTACAGCAAGTTACCGCTAGGTCGTTACTTCTCAGGCCGCGGGCGTTGCGAAGAGGGCATCGCTCACACCTCGACGCGGTATCCAATAATTGAAGTAGTGTCAGCTCTTCTTTGTTTGGCTGCAGTCAGATATGAGGGATTAACATTCGCCCTCCCCTTCGATCTTGTATTTCTTTGTGCCCTCACTGCACTAGTGTTTTTTGACGGTGAGCACATGATCTTGCCCGATGTGATTACCATACCGGGCTTTGGCTTCGCATTGATAGCACGGGTCGCTATTCCTTACCTGATTCAAGCGCCTCATTTCGACGACGTTCCTGGAATCAAGGAGTTCATACTTCAAGGTTGGTCGGATTCCCCAACGTCTCTTGCCGTAGCATCTCTTATCGGCGCGCTGCTCGGAGCCTTAGTCGGAGCGGGCTCATTGTGGTTGATGGGTGAGGCATGGAAGAGACTGCGAAACATCGAAGCGATGGGTTTGGGCGATGTCAAGATGATGTTAATGGTAGGAGCATATCTCGGGTGGCGACTTACGATTCTGACGATCTTTGTGGGCGCTCTCTCAGGCTCCATTGGGGGTGTTGTTCTTACTGTGTATGAAGGGCGGCGTGACTTCCAGCGAACACTCCCATACGGTGTCTGCTTAGGAATAGCGGCGATTCTCGCGTTGTTTGTTGGCTCACAGATCGTCAACTGGTACGCCGGCTTTTACCAATGATTGACTGATCATTTATCTGCGGTCACTCATCACTACTCTAATGCGTTACGGAAACCGCTACCAATTCGGATTGAGTTTGCTGACCGGCTTTTTCCTGCTGGCAACCTTGTTCGCCGTACTGTTGTATGCTCTCACGCCAACTACACCTGCGACACGCGGTCCGCTTTTGCTCGCTGCTTTCGTAGCTATCCTACTTGGCACGCTTGTATGCTTTCTCCTCTTCCTGCGCTGGGTGTTACGTCCTTACCGGCAGCTTGTTGGCGAAGCAGAGAAAGCGGTGGTTGAATCCCGTTCTCCCAAGTCGAAGGATGAAGCTGAGTTTGTGCTGGAGACCTTTCAGTCGGTAGTGGCTCAACTTCAGGAACAACGAAAAGCACTTGAGCAGTTGAGCAATCAAGCAAGCAAGCGGGCCGACTCCGCCGAAAGGTTTAGCGAACGAATAGTGGCCAGCGTTCCCTCGGCTCTCATCGCCTTCGACGGAAGAGGACAATCGATGGTTATCAATGCTCCGGGCCGCGTGCTGCTCGAGCTTGATGGCGGGGCGATTGGTCAGCCCGTGGCTAAGATCCTGCACAAGCTTCCGCAGCTTGCCGAGATGGTGGAACAGTGTCTGGAAACTGGCAGGTTGTATCGCCGTGAAGAGATGGAAATCTTCAGTGCTGATCAAACGCCACGACGGTTAGGGGCCACCGTTGCGCCTATCGATCTCTCATCAGACCGCGGCCCACGCGGTGCGCTCTGTCTCTTGACCGACATTACCGAGGTCACGCAATTACGCGAGCAGGTCGCGCTAAAAAAGAACCTCGAAAGCCTCGGCGAAATGTCGGCCGGCCTGGCGCACGAATTCAAGAACGCTATTGCGACGCTTCAAGGTTACGTGCAACTTTTACAGAGTCTGGACCTCGATGAAAAGGCGCGCGGTGCGGCATCAGCGTTGCTAAACGAAGTGCGTAACCTTTCTGAAATGGTTACGTCATTTCTGAACTTCGCCCGACCGCAACCGCTCCAGGTCGACGAAGTGAATCTAAATGAATTGATCGCAGACTGCGCAAGCGAGTTGGCCCCGCTATTCGAGGAGCGAAACGTTAGGTTGATCATCGAGCCGGCGAGCGAGAACGATCACAATGGAGAGACGGGTACAGAGGCTGCGCAGCGTCTGCAAATCCGCGCGGACGAACGCATGCTCCGCCAGGCGCTGCTCAATCTCATTCGTAACGCTGCGGAAGCGATTCCCGAGAACCAGAGTGACCGCCGAGTTGAAATTATCAGTTCAACTGAGCGCGATACCACTGGCAAAGGCTGGACTGTAGTTGAGATTAGAGATACTGGCGAAGGAATTCCTGCCGCGGATCTGCAGCGTATCTTTATTCCCTTCTTCACAACGAAAGCAAAGGGACACGGGGTTGGCCTCGCACTGGCCCATCGTGTAATCACACAGCACGGTGGTACCTTGACGGCTTCGAATGCTAAGAAGAGTGGCGCCGTTTTTTCAATTCGGCTGCCCATGTAAAGCAAACTGTTAGTTTGCGATCGGCACGTTGCCACTCATCGAGGCTTCTGATGGTTCAGAGTCCAACCTTTAGGCTGCTCCTTACGCAACAAGGCAAGCTAAAGCTTGGACTCTGAACGCTGGCGCAATGCAAATGTTGGTTTGCGATCCGCCCGTTGCCACTTAGTCGACTCTTGGCCGCGCAACGCAAACTAACAGTTTGCTTTACCAGAGGTCCCGTTTGCCACAGCCACACACCATCGACGACGTACTGCAGGAACTCGATCAGGTAATTTTCGCTTGCCGAAAAGAAAGCAGCCGTCTCGGCTTCTTCGCCACCCTTTATCGCAATGTGACGATCAAGATTAAGGAAGGCATTACTGCTGGAGCGTTCGACGATGGTCCAAGGATGGAACGGCTTGATGTTGCCTTCGCCAACCGTTATCTGAGCGCCCTGGAAAGTTTCCGGCAGAATGAACCACTCAGCAGCTGCTGGCGTATCGCCTTTCAAACCGCTTCAAACTACTGGCCCTTGATAATCCAGCACTTGCTGGTTGGTACAAACGCTCATATTAATTTCGATCTTGGCATTGCGGCCGCCGGGATCGCGCCCGGGCCCGAATTGCCGGCGCTCCGCGATGACTTCAATCGCATTAATAATATTCTTGGCGGCATGATTATTAAGGTGCGAACAGACGTGGAAGAGCTATCGCCCTGGATCAAGTTCCTTGACCGGCTTGCACCAACTGCCGAAGATAGAATCATCAACTTCAGCCTGAACAAAGCGAGAACCAGTGCCTGGCTGGTGGCCACCATGGTGAATTCCACGCCGCCGGAGAAACTGGGAACAAAGCTGAGCATTCTGGACGATGGCGTAGCGATGCTTGGTTCGCTTATCGGGAGTCCAAACGGATGGTTCATCAAGCTCGGCCTGCACGGCATTCGTCTCCGTGAAAGCAACGACATTCCTCACATTATCGACGTTCTTAGCCAGATGTAAGCAACGCAGGAGCAATGAACTTGAATAATCGATAAGGTTGAGTGAAGTACGCGGCGTATAATGCCGACTTGTCCCACGAGTTCGAACCTGAGCCCCATCTAAGATGCAGATTCCCTCCATCGTTAGCGAAAAGGTTTTCCTACGCTCCCCAACCAAGAGTGATCGTGTTGAGTTCATTTCGCTCAACCGTGCAAGCACACGCTTCCATCGAGGCCTGGTTTCTCCGCCGCGGACGCCCGAACAATTTGCCACCTTCCTCCAAAGATCAAATGGAGAAGATACTGCCTGTTTTTTAATTTGCCTCAGAGCAAGTAAGGCTATCATCGGCGCTATCAATTTGAGTCAGATTTTTCGCGGCGGATTTCAAAGCGCTTACCTCGGTTACTATGTCGGCGCGCCGTACGCCGGCCGCGGTTACATGGGCGAAGCACTTCAGCTAATGCTTAAGTATGCGTTTTCGACTTTGAAACTTCATCGACTCGAAGCGAACATTCAGCCCGGAAATGTCGCTTCAATATCACTGGTGAAGCGCGCAGGTTTTGTTCGCGAAGGCTACTCCTGGCGCTATCTCAAGGTCTGCGGCCGCTGGCGAGATCATGAGCGATGGGCCATTATTGCTGAGAAGTGGAAGTCTAAACCTGGACGCCCGCAATAATCCGTTGGGCGGTTCATCACTAAATTCAGAAACGTTTAGCCCAGCATGAGCATACTTCCAAAGCTCGTCTCTCCAACTGCGCTGCTGTACATCTATATAATAATCATGCAGATCGCTCGAGGAATTTATCTCACCAGCAAAATCGAGCCACCGCCTCCGTATGAGTTAATTGACTTCGTCGGGCTTTTCTGGATTCTGGGTTGGTGGTTGTTAACCGACAGTCGCAAACGAGGTGTCGCCTGGGTCTATGACATGGGATTCTTCCTGTCAATCGCCTGGATTTTCGTCATGCCGTATTATTTGTTGAAGACTCGTGGCGCCAGGGGTGTGCTCCTGATTCTGGCTTTCATCTGCGTCTACTTTGGGGCAATACTGGTCGGCGGGACGTTGTATTTGGTGATTGCTCTCTCGACTGGCCGCGTCACCATCGGGTAAGGTTGCTTCTTAAACTCACAGTTCATGATAGTTCGTTCTTGAAGTGCCGCCTCAACTCATAGGAGAAGTGGAATGTCCAAAATTCCCGACACGCAATACGACGATCTGGAGCGACAAATAAACGACAGCCTGCAAAGGGCATGCGGGTTTAAGGACAAGCTCAGGCGTACAAGCTCACGCTACACCATCACCAACATCCTGCTCAGTGCATTGGCGACATTTGTGGCCGGCCGCGCAGTTCTTCTTGGAGCTCTTTTTCCCTCCGTAAGTCGAAACTGGGCATTAAGCTGTACCGTTGCCGGCACATTTGCGTTGGGCGCGACGATAATCGCCGGCTTGCAAAAACACCTCGCCGACCCTGAGGTTCTCGCTGAGGCCAGTGAATGTTGTGGCAGGCTTAGGAATCTTAAGGTGCAAACAATCGGCCGCCAGTATGACTGGGAAAAGATCATGAGAGAGTACGGGAATATTCTTCAAGCGAGCTCAAGAGTTGACCTTTAACCTCGCACAGGAATGCCGGCCCTATAAGCCTTGCGGGAAATACTCAGGCCAGCGACGGTCAACCAATGCAGCAATATCATCACGCACGATCAACTCTTTGGGAAAACCGGGCTTGCGGCGCGCATCAATGACAATTGGTCCGGAGTATGAAAGATGGTGTCGCACAACTTTTGTCTCAGCGGCATAAATATCACTGGCAGGTTCAAAGCGCGTCCAGGTGGACCAAAGGAAATCCTGAGTCGAACCGGTCACCCTCGCATCATCATGCAGGATCACCAGCGGCCACTGAGCAAGCGCCTGGTCTTCGGCTACGCGCGCAGCCAGCTCAGAATCCTCCTCATATGAACTTCCTTGCACCACCAAACAGCCGCCACAAAACACTTCTGCTGCTGACACACCCCAAGGAAGCTCTCCCCGAAACTCGCGAGGCAGCTCGCGCTTTGACTCACCCAGGCCAAGCATTATCGCCTTGCTGCCTTCATTTACTTTCCCGCTGGTGTAATCGAGCGTGTCCATCGACACGTTTGCAAATATGAAGAGATCTGTTTCCGGATTGAACCGCGCAAGAACATGCTCCAGCAACCGGGGAAAATCGTGAAGGTCCTGTGGCGTATCCGTTAACAAGAGAAACTTCGTCAACGAAAGCTGGCCTTCACCAAGGATGCGGAAGCCTGAAACCAGCGCCTCGCGTCCGTAGCGTTCCTGAACGACTGCCGCGCACAGTGAATGGAATCCTGTTTCACCGTAAGTCCACAGATCGCGGACGCCCCGCATCACTAGAGGAAATAGCGGCGACAACAACTGTTGCAGATAGTCGCCAATGAAGAAATCTTCCTGACGCGGTTTGCCGACGACGGTTGCCGGGTAAATCGCATCGCGGCGATGAAAAATCGCGTCTATTTCAAAAACCGGATACTCGTGTTCAAGAGAATAGTAGCCGTAGTGATCCCCAAACGGTCCTTCCAGTTTTCGCTTGTGCGGCGGGGCACTGCCGACGAGCGCAAACTCAGCTTCCGCAGCAAGCCGGTGGGGACCGCCGAGCGGATTCTTCGTCATCTTCAGTCTTGCGCCGCCGAGCAAAGAAGCAAGTACAAGTTCAGGGACGTCTTCAGGCAAAGGCGCGACGGCGGCGAGGATCAACGCCGGCGGTCCGCCGAGAAATGCGGTCACCGGCAGCGACTGGCCCAGCCGCTCAGCTTCCGTGTAGTGAAAGCCGCCGCCCTTCTGAATCTGCCAATGCAAGCCGGTCGTTTGTGAGTCATAGACTTGCATCCGATAGATGCCAAGGTTGTGTTTCTTGGTTATCGGGTTCTCGGTATAAACAAGCGGCAGAGTAATGAAAGGACCACCATCCTCTTGCCAGGTAGTTAACACCGGCAACTCGTCAAGCCGAGCAGGTGTTTCCCGCACCTGCGTAACAGGAGAACGACTAGTGTTTTTCGTTCCCAGCTTTAGCACCTCTTTGCCAAGCGAACGATGCTTCCATAACTCTGCCGGTCGTGGCGGTAATAGCGATTCCGCGACCTGAACCAACTCACGGACCATTGCTTCCGGCTTTGCACCAAAAGCGAGATCGATACGTCTCTTGGTTCCAAAGAGGTTTGTGACGACAGGAAAGCGGCTTCCCTTCACTCGCTTGAAGAGCAGTGCTGGGCCGCCGCGTTCAATGACACGACGGTGGATTTCAGCCGCTTCGAGATAGGGATCGACCTTTGCCCTGATCGTGACGATCTCATTTTCCCGAGTTAGCAGATCGAGAAATGTGCGCAGGTTGGGATGCATGCTACGGGAGAGGAAGTATAGCGCGGGTTTGTGAACACGAGCGAGGTTGGTCAGAGATTCGTTTTGCGGCTTCGCCGCAGCACAG
>DATBRN010000260.1:0-11280 GCA_036560225.1 Pyrinomonadaceae bacterium
AAGATCAACCTTTATGCTGAACGAAAAGATCAGAATCAGACTGAAAGCCTACGATCACCGCGTGTTGGATCAGTCGACCGCGGAGATCGTGGAGACAGCAAAGCGCACCGGCGCGCGCGTGGCAGGGCCAATACCTTTGCCCACCGTGAAGAATAAGTGGACGGTGCTTCGTTCGCCGCATGTGGACAAGAAATCGCGTGAGCAGTTCGAAATAAGAACGCACAAGCGGCTGATGGACATTCTCGATCCAACACCGCAGACGGTTGATGCGTTGATGAAGCTCGACTTGCCCGCCGGCGTCGATGTTGAGATCAAGGCTTTTGGTCGGCAGTAAAAGGCATTGCCGATCTCCAATTGCCGGTTTCCGATTGGCAATTGGAAGCGTAGTAGCTTGCTTTTCCGGAATGACGATGTCGTCGGTTTGAATTTGAATCGGCAATTGGCAATCGGAAATAGACTAATTGGCAATCGGAAATAGACTAATGATTAACGGAATCATCGGAAGAAAACTCGGCATGACGCAGATTTTTGCCGCGGACGGCATGGTTACGCCGGTTACCGTCATTAAAGCTGGGCCATGCGTGGTAGTTCAAAAGAAATCTGCCGCCGGCGCTGACGGCTATGACGCTGTCCAGGTCGGACTTGTCGACGAGCGGCCGCCAAAGTTGAAGAACGTAACCAAGCCGATGCGTGGGCATTTCGAGAAAACCGGAGGCGGCATTCCGCCAACACGCATTCTTAAGGAGTTTCGTTTGGATGACGCTTCAGGCGAATTGAATGTTGGCGACAAGATTCTTGTCGATCAGTTTGCTGATGGTGACGTAGTCGACGTAGTTGGCAGATCCAAAGGTCGCGGGTTTGCGGGTACAGTTAAGCGCCATAATTTCAATCGTGGGCCGGAGTCCCACGGCTCGATGAATGTGCGCGCGCCCGGTTCGATCGGGGCCTCCGCATATCCGTCGCGAGTTATTAAAGGCACGCGATCGTCCGGCCATATGGGCGACGAACGCGTTACCGTGAAGGGTCTAACAGTTGCCAAGGTCGATACGGAGAACAATCTTTTGATGATTCGTGGCGCGGTGCCCGGTGCGAACGGCAGCGTTGTAGTCGTTCAAAAAGCTGTAAAAAAGAAGAAGAAATGACCCAGACGGATGACCGACGACGGCATTGAGCCCGTCCACGGTCGCCTGTCGTCGGTCCTGTTGGGAGTTGATTATGCCTACCGTTAAGGTGCGCAATCTAAAAAACGAAGAGGTCGGCGAAGTCGAGTTGTCTGACGCCGTGTTTGGCGCCCCGTTGAATGAGGGGCTGATTCACGCGGCCGTTCGAAACTTTATGGCCAATGCCCGCCAGGGCACGTCAGCCACTAAAACGCGCGGTGACGTTTCTGGCAGTGGCCGCAAACTGTGGAAGCAAAAGGGTACTGGGCGCGCTCGCATCGCCTCGCTTCGTTCGCCGCTTTGGAAAGGCGGCGGCAACGTGCATGGTCCACAGCCGCGTGATTGGTCGTACAACATGCCCCGGAAGATGCGTCAGGGAGCATTGCGCTCCGCACTTTCCGAGCGAGTACGTGAGGGAAGAGTAGTGCTGGTTGATGGCTGGACCCTCGACAAGCCAAAGACCAAAGACTTTGTCGCTTCGCTTAAACAGTTGGGCCTTGAAGGCAAGACTCTAATTGTCGATTCGCTCGACAACGAGAACTTGAAGCTGTCCACCAGAAACGTGCAAACCGCCAAGCTGGTTAATAGTTTCGGTTTGAACATCTATGACCTGCTGTATCACGAGAGACTGATTATTTCGGAGGCGGCGGTTAAAGAGCTCGAGCAGCTGCTGGGACCAAAGTCAGAAGCGAAGCCGGCGGACGAGCCGACCCCGGTTGCGGAAGTCGAAGCTGGCGGTGCGACGGCGGAACCTGCGCCGAAGCCAAAGCCCGCGCGAAAGGTCGCAGCGAAAACTGTGAAGAAGACCGTGAAGAAGACTGCGAAGCCTGCAAGCAGCAAGAAGCCCGCCGTACGGAAAAAGAAGGGGGCGACTAAGTAATGAGAACAGTTTGGGACATTATCAAGTCGCCGGTGATTACTGAGAAGGCACTGGTCGCCAAGGAAGAATCGCAGGACACGAGGCAGCTGTTAACGTTTCGAGTTGATCGTCGCGCAACCAAGCCGGAGATAAAGTCAGCGGTGGAATCCATTTTGCAGGTCAAGGTAGACCATGTGCGCACCATCAACTACATGGGAAAGACGGCCCGTCGCGGACGCTTTGAAGGACGCAAGCCGTCATGGAAAAAAGCTTACGTGACGTTGAAACAAGGTGAGAAGCCGGTCGATTATGGCGAATCAATCTGAAGGATGAAGGATGAAGGAGGAAGGCTGAATAAGAAAACAGGTCATCCTTCATCCTTCCGCCTTCATCCTTTGAAAAGTTATGGGAATAAAGAAACTAACACCAACCTCTCCGGCGCGTCGGTACCAGACTTACTTGACGCGAGATGAGTTGACCGCAGGTGCAATTCCCGAGAAATCGCTCCTCGAGCCGAGGAAGCGGATTTCCGGACGCAACAGCGATGGGCGCATCACCGTGCGCCGACGTGGTGGTGGTCACAAGCGCTTCTATCGCATTGTTGATTTCAAGCGCGACAAGGAAGGTGTACCTGGCCGTATTACGCAGATTGAATACGATCCCAACCGGTCCGCGCACATCGCTCTAGTTACTTATCTCGATGGTGAGAAGCGCTACATCATCGCTCCAATCGGCATTGAAGTTGGTAAGACAATCATGAGCGGCGCTGAGGCCGACATTTTGCCCGGCAACTCCCTGCCGCTGATAAATATTCCGCTGGGTACTCAGATTCACAACATCGAGCTACGACCCGGAAAAGGTGGACAGATGGCGCGGTCTGCCGGAGCGTTTGCCCAACTCGTTGCCAAGGAGGGTGACTACGCTCAACTGCGTATGCCGTCGGGCGAAGTTCGGCGGGTGCCGTTGGTTTGCAAGGCGACAATTGGACAGGTTGGCAACATTGAGCACGAAAACGTTTCACTGGGTAAAGCCGGAAGGTCGCGTTGGAAGGGAATCCGTCCGCACGTGCGTGGTGTAGCGATGAATCCGGTTGACCATCCGCATGGTGGCGGTGAAGGAAAAACTTCCGGAGGTCGTAACCCGGTGACGCCGTGGGGCCAGCCAACGCGCGGCTATAAGACTAGAAGCAACAAACGAACGCAGCGAATGATTCTGAAAGATCGGAGAAGCAAGTAAATTTCGGATTTCGGAATTCGGATTTCGAATTTGGAAAACTGCTTTCAATCCGAAATTCGAAATTCGAGATTCGAAATGGAGCAACATGGCACGTTCAGTAAAAAAAGGACCGTTCATTGATAAGAGCATTCAGAGGGCCGTCGAGCGCGTACGCGCGGGCGGCAGCCGGCCTCCGGTGATTAAGACCTGGTCGCGGCGTTCGACCATCACCCCAGACATGGTTGGTTTGACGTTTGGCGTGCACAACGGCAAACGCCACTTGCCAATTTATGTGACAGAAAACATGGTGGGCCATAAGTTGGGGGAGTTTGCTCCGACGCGCACCTTTAAAGGACACTCCGGCACCAAGGTAGAGAAAGCGACGAAGGTCGCGCCGGCGGCGAAATGAAAGTTCCGAGTTTCGAGTTTCGAGTTCCGAGTTTCGAATTAGCAATTAGAAGCCCGGCGAAACTCGAAACTCGGAACTCGAACTCGAAACTCGGAACACTAAACGGAACTCATTATGGAAGCGATAGCAAGTGCCAAATATCTTCGCGGGTCTGCGCAGAAAGCGCGGCTCGTGGTGGATATGATTCGTGGCAAAGACGTCAACAAGGCGTTGGCCATTTTGCGGTATTCGAGCAAGCGCGCTTCGAATTTGATTGAGAAATGCATGCGCTCGGCGATTGCCAATGCCAACGAAGCGGCGGAAAAAGCGAATGTCGCCATTGATCCGGATGATCTTTGGGTCAAGACCGCGTTCGTTGATCGTGGGCCGACTAAGGGCCGGCGTCGCGTGCGTCCTGCACCGCAGGGACGAGCCTATCGCGAGCAGCGTCACTTTTGTCACGTAACGATTCTGCTTTCGAATGACGCGCGACCGGAGCCAAAGGTGAAGGGGCCGGCGGAGGCCAAGCCCACTGAAGCGAAGCCCGCGAAACTGGTGGAAAGCAAGGGAAGAAGGCGTGGCGGAGCGGCTGCTGCGCCGCGCGCAAAGCGGGCTGCGCCCAAGGCTCAAGCTACTGAAAAGGTAGAGAGCGCCCCTAAGGCAGCGAGCGAGAAGAAAGCTGGCAAGCGCGCCACCAAGAAGAAGGCGAAAACAGATTGATTTGAGATCTGAAATCTCAGATCTGAGATCTCAGATCTCAGATCGCAGAGGTTTCAGACTAGAAGAAAAGAACTGGAGAAAATTGTGGGTCAGAAAGTTCATCCCTACGGATTCCGCCTCGGCTACAACAAAGACTGGCATTCGCACTGGTTTGCGAAGAAACAGTATGGCGAGTACTTGTTGGAAGACCTCAAGCTGAAGCGCGATCTGAAGCAACGTTTTGCCGGTGCCGGTGTTTCACATGTCGACATCGAACGCGCGGCAAACAGGCTCAAGATCATCATCTACACTTCGCGCCCGGGGATCATCATCGGCCGCAAGGGAGCCGAGATTGACAAATTGAAAAGCGATCTTTCAGCCAAGACCGGCCGCGAGGTCTTAGTTTCGATTCAGGAGATACATAAGCCTGAATTGAACTCCCAGCTGCAGGCGGAAAAGATTGCCGCACAGCTCGAAAAACGCATTGCGTTTCGCCGTGCCATGCGCAAGGCGGTGGAAGAGTCGCTCAGATTTGGAGCACAGGGAATCAAGGTGAAAGTCAGCGGACGTCTTAACGGAGCTGAGATCGCCCGCAGCGAATGGCATCTCCAGGGACAGCTTCCGTTGCATACGCTCCGGGCAGATATCGACTATGGACTCGCAGAAGCCCGCACGACATTTGGCCAGATTGGTGTGAAGGTTTGGATCTACCGCGGAGAGATTCTGGACGCTAAAGCCGCTATGGCCCGGGGCACCGGATCCGATCCGATCAACGAGACGCGCATGGGCGAACGCGAGCGGCGCCCTCGCACTCGGCGCGAGCGTGAAGGTGGTGGCGGCCCCGAAGGCAGACGGCCGCGTGGGGATAGTCAATAGGTAAATCGTAAATGGTAAATAGTAAATAGGCGCGTGACGCTTATCCGCACAATTACTATTCACTATTAACGATTCACGATTTACGGGGTTTTGCTATGTTGATGCCGAAAAAAGTTAAGCACCGAAAGCAGATGCGCGGACGTATGACCGGCGTCGCGACTCGTGGCAGCGAGATCAGCTTTGGTGAGTATGGGCTCAAGTGTTTGGAACCGGCATGGATTACGGATCGCCAGATTGAAGCAGCGCGTATTGCGATGACCCGTCACATCAAGCGCGGCGGCAAAATCTGGATCAGGATGTTTCCCGATAAACCGGTGACCAAGAAGCCGGCAGAAACGCGCATGGGCAAGGGCAAAGGGGCGCCGGAATACTGGGTGGCAGTAGTCAAACCGGGCCGGATTCTTTACGAGATTGAAGGCGTGGATGAAAAGACCGCACGCGATGCGATGCGTCTTGCCGCTCAAAAACTTCCCATCAAGACAAGGTTTGTTACCCGCGCAGATCAAGAAGGGGGCGCGATCTGAATATGAAACGGCGCGAAGAGCTGGACAAGTATCACGACTTTTCGGAAGAAGAACTGAGGGCAGAAACGGCGCGCCTGAGAGAGTCGCTCTTTCGCTTGAAGTTTAAGCTCGCACTGGGCGAGGTTGACGCAGTTAAACGCATCCGCGAGGAAAAGAGATCGCTGGCACGACTCTATACGCTTACGCGGCAACGCCAGCCGCAGGCGGGGAAAGGCGGAGCCGCAGTCAAGTAGGTTCAAGAATTGGGCGCGCCTGTATTGCCGGCGTGTATTGGAAGGCAAGCAAAACCGCCGGCTCTCCGGCAACTGAGTGAGAAGAATGGCACAAGAGAAACAAGAAGAAAGCACTGCTGGCGCGACCGACAGCAAAGAGTCGACTGCGGAAAGCAGTCGCGGAGCAGCCGAGGCTACTTCGGCTGGTGATGCTGCTGCCGCGAACGGCGGCACCAAGCGCGCCCATCGCTCCCAGAAAGTTGGAGCGGTAGTTTCCGACAAGATGCAGAAGACGGTGATAGTCCGGGTCGATCGTTTGGTGCGCCACACGAAATACCGTCGTTATGTTCGTCGCACGTCAAAGTTCATGGCGCATGACGAACTGGGCGCGACTATTGGCGACAAAGTCCGAATTGTTGAAACACGGCCCATGTCCGCGAGAAAGCGTTGGCGTGTAATTGAGATAGTGCAGAAGGCAGCGAAGTAGAATTTCGGGTTGCGGAATGCGGATTTCGGATTTGAAAAACCGAAAAAGATTTTGAATCCGCAATCGGAAATCCGAAATCCAAAATGAGGTACGGGTCATGATTCAGATGCAGACCTCCCTGGAGGTCGCCGACAATTCAGGCGCAAGACGGGTGGAGATGATCATGCCTATTGGCGGCTCAACCGGAAAGATCGCGAGCCTGGGTGATCGGATCAAGGTGACCGTCAAAGAAGCATCACCAGACGGGACCATCAAGAAGGGAACCGTCCAGGACGCGGTTATAGTTCGCACGCGGAAAGAAGTCCGTCGCAAGGATGGAACTTACATCCGTTTCGATCAGAATGCGGCAGTGTTGATAAAGGAGGATGGAACTCCAATTGGCACGCGCGTTTTCGGGCCAGTCGCACGCGAGTTGCGCGACAAGAACTTTATGAAAATCGTCTCGCTCGCGCCGGAGGTTATTTAGGAAAGATGGCGGGAACAAAGCGTTCAAAAATCAAGAAGAACGATCAGGTGGTGATCATTGCCGGCCGCGATAAAGGTAAGCGGGGCCGGGTGCTCGAGGTGACGCCCGGTAACGGCAAGATAAAGGTTGAAGGCGTTGGCGTTATCAAGCGGCACCAGCGGGCAAATCCGCAGAGCAACCGAGGCGGCGGCATCATCGAGAAGGAAGCGTTTATTAACATTTCCAACGTTCAATTGATCGATCCACAGTCAGGCAAGCCGACGCGCGTTAAGTATCAAATCGAGGGCGATGGTTCCAAGATTCGCGTGGCTGCCGGCAGCGGGCAGTCGTTGGAGAAATAAGAGACGGTCAATAGTGAATGGTAAATGTAAATAGACGACGTTAGCCACGGATCACCATTTACCATTCACCATTTACCATTTACGAGGTTGCAGATGGCAGCAAGGTTAAAAGAACGTTATCAAAAAGAGGTTGCTCCGGCGATTGCGAAAGAGTTTGGGATCAAGAATCCGATGGCCATCCCCCGTGTCCGGAAGGTCGTCCTGAACATGGGCATGGGTGAGGCAATTGCCAACGCCAAAATCCTCGACACGGCAGTAGATGAGCTTCGTTCAATCACTGGTCAGAAACCGGTCATCACTAAGGCCAAGAAATCCATTGCCTCGTTTAAGCTCCGTCAGGGCATGCCGATCGGAGTGGTAGTCACGTTGCGTGGCGATCGCATGTATGAGTTTTTGGATCGATTGGTTTCGATTGCTTTGCCCCGGGTCCGTGACTTCCGTGGCGTCTCGCCAAAGGCTTTCGATGGCCGCGGTAATTACACCATCGGAGTGCGTGAGCAACTAATTTTTCCGGAGATCGACTTTAACAAGGTCGACAAACTACGAGGAATGAACATATCGATTATTACGACAGCGCGAAACGATGAGCAGGCCCGTGCGCTATTGAAGGGATTAGGGATGCCGTTTAGGCAGTAGCTGATGGGCGGGATAGTCGATTCTCGTACCGGATAGTGTCTGAGAAGAGAGATCTGAAACTTTATGGCAAAGAAATCATTGATTGCGAAATCGCAACGAAGACCGAAATTTTCGGTTCGTGCCTACACGCGGTGCAGGAGATGCGGCAGGGCACGAGGCTATCTGCGTAAGTTTAATTTATGCCGCATCTGCTTTCGCCAGTTGGCGCTGGAGGGGCAGATTCCCGGCGTCGTTAAGTCTAGTTGGTAAGCGTATTGCCGCGTTTAGAGTCCAAGCTTTTAGCTTGTCGCTGCCGAACCAGCAAACTTAAGTTTGTACTCTAAACTGGCAATCGAAAATGGAGTTTTATAGATGACTGATCCTATCGCCGATATGTTGACGCGAATCCGCAATGCGATTGCGGCAAAGCACTCGCGTGCGGATATTCCGGCCTCGAAGCTGAAGCTTGAAATCGCCCGGATTCTAAAGGAAGAGGGATACATCAATAACTTCGTGCTGAAGGGCGAAGGGCTGAAGCGCACGATTCGTATTTTTCTGCGCTACGACGCGCGCGGTACTTCGTCGATCACGCACCTCGAGCGAGTTTCGCGACCGGGCCGTCGCGTTTATGTTGGCTCGAGCGAAATCCCGAAGATTCTAGGTGGCTATGGCGTGAACATTGTTTCTACATCAAAAGGCTTGATGAGCGGGAAAGCTGCGCGCCGTGAAAACATCGGCGGCGAACTGTTGGCGCAGATTTATTAACATTGATGATTGCCAATTGCCGATTTCCGATTGGTCTGCAGCGAGCGCTGAGAGTCGAATCGAGATCGGGAGTTAAAACAAATCGGAAATCGGCAATCGGAATTTGGAAATGACTTATGTCGCGCATTGGTAAGAAAGCAATCACGTTACCTAAGGGCGTTTCGGTAACAATTGGAGACCAGGTGCTTGAGGTCAAGGGGCCGAAAGGTAACCTGAAAACTCCGATACCCGAAGGCATCAGCTTCAAACTCGACGGCGATCAGCTTCGCGCCGAGCGTACTTCTGATGATCTAGCTCCGGTGCATGGCCTGGCCCGCGCGCTGGCTAACAATGCCATCGTCGGCGTAACGGAAGGATTCTCGAAGCAGATGGATGTCGTCGGCGTCGGCTATAAGGCTGACGTACAGGCGAAGCGGATAGTTTTCTCGCTCGGTTACTCACATCCAATCGAGTTTCCTTTACCTGAAGGTGTTGAGGCCAAAGCTGAGCGTCTGACAACGAAGGGAAGCATTCAGCAGTATCAGACGACGCTGACGTTGACGAGTATCGACAAACAGAAGCTCGGGCAGGTAGCCGCCGAAATGCATAAACTGCGCAAGCCGGATGCTTACAAAGGGAAAGGCATTCGCTATTCAGATGTGCCTATTAAGCTGAAGCCGGGCAAGACAGGTAAATAACGGTGAATAGTAAATCGTAAATGGTAAATGGCAGTTATTCGATTCGCCATTGACCATTTACCATTCACGGAAAAAGAAATGGCAAACACGAGCAGAGCAATAGTTCGGGAAGCGATCCACAAGCGAATTCGGCGCAAGGTAAGAGGCAGCGGTGAAAGACCGCGCTTGGCCGTTTACCGCAGTTTGAATCATATCTATGCGCAGGTAGTCGATGATCAAATCGGCCGCACGATCGTGTCCGCATCCACTACCGAGAAGGATTTGCGTGGATCGACCGGCGGCAATATTGATGCAGCGAGACGAATTGGCAAGGCGATTGCAGAGCGCGCGCTGGAAAAAGGCATCAGCAGTGTTGTCTTTGACCGCGGCGGTTATTTGTATCACGGCCGCATTAAAGCGCTAACTGATGCAGCTCGAGAAGCCGGTCTCAACAAGAATGAATTAGCGGCGACTTCCGATGAAGAGCCGGCCAAGGTGGCAGAGAACGTGGACGGCAACGCGGAGAAAAAGCCGCGCAAGAAGACTAAAGAAAAACAATGAGACAACCTAAGCAGCGAATTCCGGCCCAGGGCCTGGATCTAAAAGATCAAGTTATCTCCATCAACCGCGTAACCAAAGTGGTGAAGGGTGGAAAAAACATGTCATTCGCGGCCCTGGTGGTCGTGGGTGACGAGGGTGGTCATGTGGGCTTTGGAACAGGGAAGGCTCGCGAAGTGCCGCTGGCGATCAAGAAGGCGATCGAAGCGGCTAAGAAGAGTTTGATCCGTGTACCCCTGATCCAAAATACTGTACCGCACCAACTGATTGGAAAATTTGGGGCGGGTCGCGTTTTAGTTAAGCCGGCTGCGGAAGGTACTGGCGTGATTGCCGGTGGTGCGGTGCGAGCCGTGATGCAGGCTGTCGGCGTACACGACGTGCGCACGAAAGTTCTGGGTTCAACCAATCCGCATAACGTTGTGCGCGCAACGTTTGACGCTCTTCTCAGGATGAAGGATCCGATGGAACTGGCGCGCCTAAGAGGCAAGCAGCTGGAGGAAATCTAGACCGGTAAATGGTAAATGGTGAATCGTAAATAGCAAACGATTGGTTGTTATTACTTCCTGGTTCGCGAGGTTTTAGTGTTTATGCCGAGAAAAGCAAAGAGTCCAGAAGCAAAGCCGGGGAGCAAGAAAGCTCAGGCGGCGGAGACGGGCAAAATTCGTATTCAATATTACCGAAGCTTTATTGCCGCACCGAAGACTCATAAGCAAATGGTTCGGAGTTTAGGATTGACGAAACTCAACCAGATCGTGGAGCGTCCGGACAATGGTTCCATGCGAGGTGCGGTAGCCAGGATTCCGCATCTCCTGAGAATCGTCGAATAGGATCTTCCGCTGAGGCTCAGGGGACAAAGTAGAGGGTCAGAGGACATCATGGTTTTAAGCCTGAACAATCTAAAACCCGCCAAGGGTGCGGTACATAAGAAAAAACGTGTGGGTCGTGGCCCTGGTTCGGGTGTCGGCAAGACTGCCAGCCGCGGCGAAAAAGGCCAGAAGTCGCGTTCCGGTTACTCGGCCAAGATCGGCTTCGAAGGCGGCCAGATGCCGTTGCATCGGCGCTTGCCGAAGCGTGGATTCACGAATATCTTCAAGAAGCGCTGGCTCGAAGTTAGTTTGGCAGCGCTCGACCGAGGATTCGATGCGAACGAAGAGGTGACCCCCGAGCTCTTGCACAATCGAGGGATAATTAAGAAGGCCAGACACGACGTGGTTGTGTTGGGGAACGGCGAACTCTCCAAGCCGCTACGCATTTCCGCGCACCGGTTTACCAAAAGCGCACGCGAGAAAATCGAGAAGGCGGGCGGTGCGGTGACGGAAATTGGCGCTGAAGTTGACAAGGTGGCGTAGGTAAAGAGACGCGAGCGAAAGGACGCTAATGGATAAGTTTTTTGCGGCTATTCGCAATATGTTCAATGTGCCGGATCTTCGCCGGCGCATTTTGTTTACGCTTGGCATGC
>DATBRN010000261.1:0-13357 GCA_036560225.1 Pyrinomonadaceae bacterium
TCTCGAATCTCCCTCCAGTAGTCAGCGCTGCGGCGGGCGATCTTGATCCCAGCTTTGACGGCGACGGCAAAGTCACAACGGATTTCTCTGAGCCGGCGCTTCGATTGGGCGATTGATTTCCTCATAACTCCTCCGGCCCAACCGCTTCGTTGTTCTCATCGCTGTCATCGTCCTCGTCGTTTTCGTTGTCCGGAAAAACGTCGCTATCGAGCCAGTCCAAAATCGGCCCTTCGATATAAGTAGCGTGGTTCGGAGTCATGTAGGCGTCGAGATGACCAAACGCCGGATTGTCCTGGACGCGTACGTTCCTCGATCTCGTTAGGTTTATTGTGTCGCCCATATAGGTGCCGAAGCCTCGGCCTTGTTTGATCGCGAAGATCGGGCCCGTGAAGTTTTCTAAGTTGGACGTGAAGGTCCGGTCGCCTGCAAACGAGCACGAAGAGTCTCGCAATCCAGCCACCGCTTCGACGTTATTCAATCCGGCGACGAAGTCCAACAGCCGTGCATAAGAAGCGAACTCATAGGCGGTGCGTGTGTTGTTGGGCACCAGCTGGATGAAAGTCGGCGTGCCCAGGCCAGGGGCGGGATTGCCGAAGAATTGTATCGAGGCCGCCTCGCTAATGGGAGTGACTCGCTTGACCAGGGCCGGCAAGAATTCGTTGAAGTAGTTTCCGGCAGCAAGATTGGCCGTATGGCCGGCGCAGGTGACCGTATTGAACGCCACTACGGTCGGATCGGCCGAGTAAAGAATCGCGTCCCAGAGGAGCAACCCGGAGTAGGCCGTTGGGTGGGCGTTAACCGCCGCGACTCCGAGCATGCCGCCACGAGACAAGCCTCCAATCGCCGGTTTCTCGTGAGGATAATCGCGCGCTACGCTGCGCCGGATATAATCGATGTCAGGCAAGACCGCCTGCGACCAACTCCAATCTCTCATGACTGAGCAGTCGAAGGCCCCAGTGCTGCAAGGATTGGGTGGCAGGCCGGTCGTCCTTGGCGAGTAGCCGTAGACCGTATAGTTCGCAAGCGCCAGCTTCGCTGCGAGCGACTGCGTCACATCGCCGTTCTCGTTGAGCATGTACGTGCCAAAATTGCCGAGCAGAGGAGGAAGTAAAATGATCGAGCCGCGGTGATCTCTGCGGGCGTGCTGCCCCATCTTATAGACGCGGTGCATAGTGAAGCGGTTGCGCGCGTCGCTACCGACTTGAATGACGGTATCGATCTTTCTGAGCGGACTCGTGACGCTGGGGTCGGTCGTTCTGCTAATGACTCTCAAGGTGTTCTCAGAGTTCTCATTCGGCTCCTGACCGACAGCTGTCGCGAGGCCGATCACCGGAAGCAAACACGTCAGGACGACCAGTATTCTTACGACTCTCATCTGATGCTTTTTTTGTTTCTTCATGACATCCCCTTTCGACCAGCTATAAGCTCGAGCAGCCTTATCTCTGCTCTCCAACCTCTTTACGCGACAATTAGACCCAATGTGGCCGGAAGATTCTGGAGCTTTTTTGACGGACGCTTTCCGAAGGCATGCGCGCATTGCAAAAATTGACTTGACCCTCCGTGGGTCATATGCTCCGTTGCGGCTACGGATAAAGACCTCGGCCTACCAGAGGAGGCATCGATGACGCAGCCGTCGCCAGCAGACATCACCCAGATGCTCATAGACTGGAGCAACGGCGACCGTGAGGCGCTCGATAGGTTGATCCCTGCGGTCTATGCGGAACTGCGCCGTCAGGCTGCGCGTCACTTGCGCCGCGAGCGTGTGGGCCACACTCTGCTGACGACAGACTTAATTCACGAGGCATATCTAAAGTTGGTGGATCAAAAGAACATGCGTTGGCAGAACCGCGCGCAATTCTTCGCTGTCTGCGCACAGTTGATGCGCCGCATCCTCGTCGACTACGCACGGCGCCGTAATCGCGCCAAGCGTGGCGGGTCAGCCATTGCCCTGCCGCTTGACGAGGGGCTGGTAGTGGCGGCTGCGGAATCAGACGCGAACATGTTGGCTCTCGATGAGGCGCTAACACGACTGGCTGCGATTGACGCGCGACAGAGTCAGATTATCGAACTGCGATTCTTCAGCGGTTTGAGCATTGAGGAAACAGCTGCAGTGCTAGGCGTGTCACTCACGACCGTCAAAGACGATTTCAACGTGGCCAAGGCATGGCTGCGACGGGAGATCGGCGGAGGCAAAGCAAAGTGACGCCCGAACGTTGGCAGCAAGTAAAAGAGCTGTTCCGCGCCGCTTTGGAACATGATGCTGAAGAGCGCGCCGAGTTTCTTGAGCGAGCCTGCAACGGTGACGACGAGCTGCGTCAGGAGGTGGAGTCGCTGCTTGCGTCGTTCGCTGATTCAGACAGCGTCATCGAGAAACCCCTCGCCGAGACCGCGGCTGAACTGCTCAGTGGCGATAAGCCCGAATCGCTGATCGGGCAGCAACTCAGTCACTACGAGATCACCGGCCTGCTCGGAGAAGGCGGAATGGGCACGGTGTATCTGGCCCATGACGCAAGACTGGGACGCAAGGTAGCAGTGAAGCTACTGCCGCCGTACTTTACCGGTGATCAGAACCGCCTCTACCGCTTCGAGCAAGAGGCGCGAGCGGCCTCCGCCCTCAACCACCCGAACATCATCACTATTCACGAGATCGGCGAGAGCGACTCAGGGCGCTACCTGGTGACGGAGTTCGTTGAGGGGCAGACGCTTCGAGAGAGACTGACGCAGAGTCGGATGGGGTTGTCGGAAGCGTTGGCGGTGATAACACAAGTGGCATCGGCCCTGGCCGCGGCGCACGAGGCCGGGATCGTGCATCGCGACATCAAGCCTGAGAACCTCATGATCAGGCGCGATGGTCTCGTCAAAGTCCTCGACTTCGGATTGGCCAAGCTCACTGAGAGTCAACAGCCGGCAGTCGATACCCAGGCAGCGACCGCGATCAAGACTGACGCGGGCGTGGTGATGGGTACAGTGCGCTACATGTCACCGGAACAGGCAAGAGGACAGAAGGTAGATGCGCGCACAGACATCTTCAGCCTGGGGGTGGTGCTGTACGAGATGGTTACTGGTGAGGCGCCGTTTGAAGGAGCTAGCGCTGGCGACGTCATCGCTGCAATTCTAATCACGGAGCCGCCGCCGCTGGCCCAATACGCTCCAGATTTGCCAGTAGAGCTGGACGGCATCGTCACCAAATCGCTGGCCAAAGATAAAGAGAAGCGTTATCAAGTTGTCGAAGATCTGCTCCTTGATCTCAGGCGGCTGAAACAGCAACTGGAATTTGAAACTCAACATGGAAGTGTTAGTCAAACAATCGCGGGCGAGGCCTCAGTTAGTCAAGGCACGGCTCGGGCCGATATTGAAACTACGAAGAAACCTGCGTTAAGCACGGCAATATCCGAAGCAACGCGCAACACGTCAAGCGCCGAATATCTTTTCACTAAAATCAAACGCCGGGGAACTCTCCTGGTCTTATTTGCGCTACTCGCGATCCTGGCGGCGATCGGGTATTGGGCTTGGGGCCGTAAAGCGCGGCCGGCGTTTGACTCAATAGCTATTCTGCCTCTGACGAACGCCAGCGGAGATGCAAGCAGTGAATACCTTTCAGACGGCATCACTGAAAACATCATCAACAGTCTGACGCAACTGTCAGGACTAAAAGTGACGGCGCGTACCACGGTGTTTCGTTATAAAGGAAAAGACATTGATGCGCAGGAGGCAGGCCGGCAACTGAAGGTGGATGCGGTGATGACCGGAAAGGTCATCCAGCAGGGGGAGACGTTGATAGTGCAGGCAGACCTGGTCAACGTCGCAGACGGGACACAAATCTGGGGCGATAAGTACAACGGAAAGCTGTCAGACATTCTCACTGTGCAAGAAGAGATTGCCAAGCGAATCTCGGAGAAGCTGCGATTAAAATTGACCGGCGCAGAGCGTGAGCGGCTCACCAAGCCGCTGACAGAAAACACCGAAGCCTATCAACTTTATCTGAAGGGTCGGTATCATCTGTATAAGCCCAACAAAGAGAATGCTAAGAAAGCCCTGGATTATTTCGAACAGGCAATTGCCAAAGATCCCACTTACGCCTTGGCATATGCCGGGTTAGCCGATTCATATGCGGAGTTTCAGCGAACCGGAATCAACTTGTTACCCGCGAAAGAAGCTATGCCTAAAGCGAAGCAGGCGGCGACGAAAGCGCTGGAGCTTGACAATCAGCTTGCCGAAGCGCACATCTCACTAGCAAAGATCAAACAGGGTTATGAATGGGATTGGGCGGGCGCTGAAACAGAATACAAGCGGGCCATCGAGCTGAACCCTAACCTGACTAGAGCACATTATTTCTATGGCCAGCACTTATCGATGATGGGGCGGCACAGCGAATCAATTGCAGAGTTAAAACGATCGCTGGAGATTGATCCTCTCGATCTCGATGGCATTAAAGAGTTGGGCTATCGCTTCTTCGTGGCGCGCCAATACGACCAGGCTAGCGAACAATTCCGCAAGGTGCTTGATATGGACCCGAACTCGGTGGAGGCAACGGAGGCGCATAATGGCCTCGCCTGGATATATGAGCGAAAGGGAATGTATGAAGAAGCCCTGTCGGAACTTTCAAAGACGAACGCGGGCGAATACCGGAGAGCAATTTTCGGATGGGTCTACGCGAGTTCGGGAAAGAAAAGCGAAGCCCAAAAAATTATTGAAGAGCTGAAGGCGCAATCACGGAATGAGTATATTTCGCCGTACCTGATAGCGATGATCTACGCGCGCCTTGGCGACAAGGACCAAACGCTCCAATGGCTAGAGAAAGCCTATGAGAGCCGGGATAATTGGATGGTTTGGATCAAAGTAGATCCAGGATTAGATATCCTTCGTTCAGACCCGCGATTTATAGACTTGCTACACCGCATCGGACTTCCGCAGTGAACGTGCAAAGTGATTTGGTCAGATGGAGTTAAACTTGTCGACTGTCACTCGTCACTCAAATGAAATGCGCCACTTTACGGCCGGTGCAGGAAAGGAAACGACTAGTTGTACTCGTCTCGGAACCGTGATTCCTCAACAAGTGAATCAATTTCGAGGGCCAAGATAAGAATCGTGGAACCGCCGTCACCACTCGACCTTTTGATCGTTCAGAGCAGGTGCGAGAATAATGACAATAACTGCCGTAGCAACTGGTTCGAGCCATAAGTTGTTTTGCCTGCATTTTGCCGGAAAGGGCGTGGCGTTTATGCAGTTTTAGCAGCGTAGGTTGACTTCTCTAGCCGCTGAACTTGATTTTCGCCTCGTAAAAATGCATGACGCGTTATGCGCGGCGCGGGTTGGCGGATTGACACGGTAGGGGGTCTAGGGTTCAAATCCCCACGCGCATACCATCTTTATTGGGTTATTTCGTTACTATTGGCCTCCCTTCATTCGTCAAACTGACTCACTAGCAAATCTGGTAGCGCTCCATCTAATTAGGTTGAACCAGTTTTTACTCTCTGGTATAATCACAAATTCCCGCGGCGTGCCGCAATAAAAACCGAATGTAAAAACCGACCCTAGAGGCATTTTTTCTAAGTAATAACGCAATTATGAGACTGCCCACCTCAGTTCTCTGGAGTACCCGATGAAACGAACTCTGCTCGCTACTCTCTTCGTTGCCTGCCTAACTCTCTCTTCCTTCGCGGGTCTGATCCCGCAGGCGAACATCACGCGTGCGCAATCGCTCCCGAACTACGGTCATCTGTACAAAGCGTCTGCTGACCTGAAGGAGAAAATAAACAGAGGAGAGGGCAGTGATCTGGTGCGCGTTATCATTCAATCCACAAGCGTGGGATACAGCACACTCGAAGCCACGGTTCAGGATTCTGGCGGCAGCGATGTCCGAGAATTCCAGAACTTGCCCTTTCGCGTGGCGACTATGTCGGCAAATGCGGCACTGACTTTGGCTTCGCGAAACGAAGTTTCCCATATTTCCCTGGATCGGGAAGTCAGGGTTCTTGGACACCTCTCGCTGACAACCGGAGCCGATACAGTTCGAGCCGGCAACGGTACATCCAGTAACCGACTCGACGGCACAGGTATTGGCATCGCCATTCTGGATTCAGGTATAGATACACAACACAGATCATTCCTGGATCGGAGCGGTAATCTGCGCGTAGTTATGAGCCAGGATTTTACCGGCGAGGACCGCACGGACGATCCCTATGGTCATGGTACTCATGTCGCCTCAATTGCTGCGGGCAATGGCCGTATCTCGAATGCCCGGTACATTGGCATTGCTCCGAACGCGAGCATTATTAATCTCCGTGTACTCAATTCACTGGGGGTAGGTACAACGGCTGGCGTCCTCAGCGCATTGGACTGGGTGTTAACCAACAGGAACTCCTATAACATACGCGTTGTTAACCTTAGTCTCGGCATGGCGGCCGTGGACTCCTATCGGAACGATCCAGTCTGTCTAGCGGTGCGCGGATTGGTCGACGCTGGGATTGTTGTCGTTGCGGCGGCTGGCAACAATGGCAAGGATGACCTCGGCAACAAGATCTACGGCCACATTCACTCTCCCGGCAACGAGCCTGCTGCGATCACTGTTGGTGCTTCGAATACATTCGGAACCGACTCGCGTGACGACGATGAAATTACCACCTATAGTTCACGTGGTCCCACACGCAGTTTTTGGACAGACGAATTCGGTAACAAACACTATGACAATCTAATCAAGCCGGATCTGGTGGCGCCCGGTAACAAGATTATTGATGCTGAAGCGGTCGACAACGCTCTCGTCACTGAACACCCCGAATTGGACGCAGGCATGAGTCAGAATCCTGCGCGGAAAATGATGTCCTTGAGCGGCACGTCGATGGCAACTCCGGTCGTTGCCGGGGCAGCGACGCTCATGCTGCAAGCCAATCCAAGCCTGACCCCCAACCTGATTAAGGCTTTGTTGACTTACACCGCGCAGCCTCTTTCGGGATTCAATATGCTCGAGCAGGGTGCCGGTGAGATCAACATTCCGGGCGCGGTAGACCTGGCCAAACTGGTGCGGACAGATTTAACGGTGGCAACTCCTCTGGGAGATCCGCTGCTTACTACGAATGAACTTCCCGACCCGCAGACGACCATCGCCGACCAGACCTTCACTTGGTCCCGCGGCATCATTCTCAATTACACATATGCGACGGGCACTGATCTCATCACAAAGTATCAAAACATCTATGGACTCGGACGACTGCTCAGCGACGGCGTCATTACGGGAGACGGCGTCATCACAGGTGATACGACGATGATCTCTGATGGGGTTATCACCGGAGATCAGATCATGATCAGCAATGGCGTCATCACTGGAGACGGCGTACCCTTTCTTGCCGTAAACACGCTCTTCAGTGATGGGGTACTGCTTCCGGACGGTTATGTGCTGGGAGACGGAGTCATTACGGGAGACGGTGTAATTACGGGCGACGGCGTCATCACCGGAGACTTGTTCCTGCAGGCCCTTGCCGCCGCGCTCAATGGCGATCCTACTTCCGCAATGTTCGTTGATATGGACGACGGAATTGATTTCCTTGACTATTGATGACTGTTTCTGATTTAGCAACACGCGGCTTTGGCCACGCAACTCATAACGGGCCGAAAACCTAATTTCTGACTCATCTTCAATCCATTAACCAGTTACAATGCTCCTGGGATCCGTACCGGGGAAGCTCGTAACTGGTTAACCACCACGCACATTCTTTCTTTAGGTAGCCAAACGGATGCCACCGCTGGCGACCGAGATTAAAAAGCTGTGGGAAAGAATCCGGCGTCAGAGATGTTTTAGATAGCGTCGAGGAAAAAGCCAACCAGGCAGTTCGGAATCAGAGCATTCAGGTAGATACTATCCGGAGCTTTGAGTCTTTGGGCCTGCTTTCTATTTAGGCTTTTTCCGAAGCGGCAGCCTTCTTCCAGTAACTCAGTCAGCGGGAGGGAGATTGGAAGCTGCAGCCTCACCTCTCATTTTCGGACAAACCGACAGCTAGACAACGGGAAGGGAACTATGAATCAAAGCCGTTTCGGCAGACTTTACATGTGGTCGATTGTGGTTTTCGGTTCAGTGATCACTCTTCTCTCCATTTCTCAACTACCTTTTGAGCAACTCGACCTTCGCTTCCTGCTGCTTGCCTTGCTGGTTACCATCAGTTCGCTGGTCGCCGTGCCAATCCCTCGCGTAAGCGGACGAATTACTATCGCCGACACCTTTATTTTTCTGACTATGTTGCTCTATGGAGGTGCAGCGGCAGTCGTGATGTCGGCTCTTGAGGGTGCGTCCAGCACCTTGCTCATCAGCAAGAAGCCTCGCACGATTCTCTTGAATTCGGCTGTGTTGGCGATCTCAACCTTCCTTACCGCGACAGTCGTCCGCCTGGCTTTCGGATCGCCTTTGGAAATTGTGGCGGCGGGCTATTCCGCGAACTTTCTGGTCGCCATTTGCGTTATGGCACTCGTCCAATATGTCGCCAATACCACGCTAATCGCTGTGGAGAAGGCCTACAAGATCAATGAGTCAGTTTGGCGAACGTGGAAAAAGTACTATCTCTGGACGTCGATAACTTATTTCGCTGGGGCATCGGCTGCCGGCATCAGTGCGCGCCTCATTAGTACCTTTGGTTTTTATGCGGTCATCGCCACGGTTCCCATCATCTTAATTATCTTTTTCACCTACTGGTCCTATCTAAAGAATATTGAGGCTTCAGAGGCGCAGGCAGAAGTGGCCCAACGCCACGTCGAGGAGCTTTCAGGTTATGTTGCTGAGCTCCGACGCATGGAAAATGTGCGCAACGACTTATTGCTCGGCGAGCGGCGCGCTCGGTCCGAGGCCGAAGCAGCCAACCGAGTCAAGGATGAGTTTTTGGCGACCCTCTCACACGAGCTACGGACGCCTTTAACATCAATGTTGGGTTGGGCGAATATTCTGCGCGGAACCTCAGTCGATGAGGGGATGCTAAATAAGGGACTGGAGGCGATTGAACGCAACGCCAGACTTCAGAGCCAGCTAATCGAAGACCTGTTGGACGTGTCGCGTATCGTAGCCGGAAAGCTACACTTGGATGTCCGTCCGGTTGAATTGTCTTCTGTGATTGAAGCCGCCATCACAGTGGTACGTCCTGCCATCGATGCTAAATCTATTCGACTGACCTCGACGTATGAGCCAGCCATCGGACCTATTTCTGGTGATTCAGCGCGCCTTCAGCAAATAGTTTGGAATCTGCTGTCCAATGCGGTCAAATTCACTCCCGAACGCGGTAGTATTGATGTGCGTCTGGAGCGGATAAGTGGTCACGCCAGGCTGACAGTTAGCGACACTGGTAAAGGAATCAGTCCAGAGTTTTTGCCTCGGGTCTTTGATCGTTTTCGGCAAGCCGATAGTTCTTCTACTCGACACTATGGCGGACTTGGTCTGGGTTTGGCTATCGTTCGCCACCTCGTAGAACTTCATGGCGGCACGGTTCAGGCTGAAAGCAAGGGTGCCGAACAGGGTGCGAGTTTTTCGGTAACGTTTCCAATTCTCGCAGACTGTCTCGAACCTGCCCTCACCCAAAGCAGTGAACCGGAGCACGCCGGCGTGGCTGAGCTCCAAGGATTGCGTGTGCTGATAGTTGATGACGAAGCTGATGCGCGTCAGATCATAGGTACCATGATTGCGCGAACGGGAGCGGAAGTAAAAACGTGCGAATCCGCCCGCGAAGCGCTGCAGACCTTGGAAGAATGGCGGCCCGACGTCCTAATGAGCGACATAGGCATGCCCGGCGAAGACGGCTATAGCCTCATCAATAAAGTTAGGTCGCTTCCGTCTGAGCGAGGGGGACATACGCCCGCTGCCGCGTTTACGGCTTATGCCCGAGAAGAGGATCGCAATCGCGCTCTCGCTGCCGGTTACCAGATGCATGTAGCCAAACCCGTTAGCTCGAGCCAGTTGGTAGCGATGATCGCTCAGCTTGCCGGCCGCGCTGTTTGAGTGCCGCCGCGTGAGTGCCAGAAACGGCTAAGCGAGCTAAAGCGCCGGCGGTTAACCCATCGTTCTGAGCTAAGCTGATGCTGATGCTCACTGAAGTACATGGAATTCTCTCTCTGTCTTCCGTGTGCGCGCATCAGTCCTCACGGAGGTAAGACCACTAACTAGAGAGCCGGATGCGGGAGACCCGCACGTCCGGTTCGGAGGGAGGGGAATGAAACCAATCATCTCCCCCTACCCCTATCCAGTGTTCAAGTTTTCCGCACAGCAGGCAGCGGAGCCGAAGGCCTCACGATTGTTCGCGCTACGCGCTCATTACGGGCGAGACGCCCGCGATCCCATTTGAACTGGGCGTTTCGAGACGGGTGCCAAGGCCACTTCAGGCCCCTCTCCTGAGTATAAGTATTTTCTCGCTAAGCCTCCCGGTAGTGTCCTAATCAGATTAGGACACTACCAAGCCTCCCTGATCCATTGACCAAAATTGTCACTCATGGTAGTTTTGGCGCCTATTTATCCCTCTTGGCCATTAACGCGCAGGGTGCGCGGCCACTGAGTTTTTCCACGGCGCCTGTTCTTCGTCTCGAGTTTTAAAGAACATAATTAATCCGCCAGCCTCCTACGCTTGGAGTGTACTCGCTGGAATAAGAAGTCTGCCAACTGACGGTCGTGAGGGTTTGGTCGTCTAAGGGCGTCGGCGGAAAAGTAATGGTTTAGATATGTTAATGCCGAATGTTTGTGGCCTTAAGTGGCCTTAATTTGACTTCCCATAGCCGTCTGGAAGCAGTGTGGTGGCGGCAAAAGAGTGCCGCCGAGTCAGTGCTGGCTTCGAATTGAAGTAAATTGTCTCTTTTAAACACTTAGCGGCCGCACGCCCAGTCCTGCCGCGGCCTTGTTCCCGATTCGCGACTCCCGGTTTACGAAGACATGAAAAAACTTACCCCCCTTACCGCGTCAATTATTGCTGGCGTGCTAGTAGCTTTGTCACTGGCCGTCTTTGTAACCAGAAATGCCCAGGCTGCGAACGAATCCGCCGCGAGTAACAAAGAGACAGTCGCGAAGCTGGATTCGTTTGGTTTTCTCTTTGTCGCCCCGAGAGCGAACGCCGGTTCGTTCAACTCCCTGGCGAGGTTCCTGACGCCGATGACACCGTTGCCCACAACCGGTGTGTGTTCGGGCACGAGAAATATTCCCGGCGACTATGCAACCCTGGCTGCAGCTATTACCGACATCAACACCAATGGGGTACTCGTTGGCGGCGGGGGGTGCACGCTGAATCTTGTCGCTGGGAACCCGCAGACGGCTCCGGCAGGTGGTTATTCAATAACCACATTGACAAGCAATGCCGCCGACCCACTTACGATCCAGGGCAACGGAAACACGATTACGGCGTTTAGTCCGCAGGCTACCGGGAGTGCCGCGTCAAGTTTCGATGCCATTTTCAAAATCGTTGGAGGTGACTGGATTACGATCCAGAACTTTGCAATGACTGAAAATGCAGGTAACACAGTCATCACTCCGGGAACTACGAATACAATGACTGAGTTCGGGGTATTGCTTGTGCATGCTTCGGCAACCAATGGAGCCCAAAACAATACTATTCAGAACAATACCATCTCTCTGAATCCGACTTATACCAACAGTGTAGGCATATTTTCGACATCGGCGTCTTCTTCTGCCAACGCGGCGCAGGATGCCACCTCAACCGCAGGCACAAATTCCAGTAACAAGATCTACGGAAACACAATTACGAATGTCGCCCAGGGCATCTTGTTTATATGTCCGCCTATCACTGCGACAGTTTTTGAGACAGGAAACGATATCGGTGGAACCTCGGCTGGGACTGCAAACAGCGTCACCTTCGGCACTGCCACTGCTTCTTCAGGGCCCTGGAATCGATCTCAATCGACAGTTCAGGCCGGCATTTATTTCCGCAACGGCGCCGGAAATAGTATTAGGTTTAATACTGTGACGTCGAATACCGCCGCCTATGTGGGTTCAGGTGGTCTGAACGGCATCATGATCAGCAGCGGTACGGCACCTACCGGCGTTACCTACACATCAACGATCAGCAACAACACCGTTGCGGTAACCACTACCGGCATAGCTTTAGTAACCGGTATCGATTTTGGTCACGGTATTAGCACTGGCACCATAGTTGGCAACAACAATAACGTCACCGTAAACCAAACCTCATCCGCTGCGAACTCCGCGGTGGCTATTGGCATAAAAGCCAACTATACGTCTGCCACCAATACGGCCAACAGTAATACAGTCGTCATCAACCAATCGTCATCGAGTGGTGCGCTCTCGGGCACTTCAACTGGTATTACCCTGGCCGGAAACGCCACGACCACGATCACAGCGAATTCGAACAACGTTACTTTAAATGCGACGGGGTCAGGAACGGGCACCATTACAGGTGCTCAGACGGGTTTGAGCGTTGCCGGCACTTCGACCATCAACACAGCAAATTCGAACACGATCTTATTCAATCAGACGACGTCGGTCGCGACCGGAATCACAGCGGGTACCATTACGGGCATTGTTGCGACGAGCGCTGCGTCGTCGTCGCTAAATATCGGTTCCACAAACCAAATCACGGTAAAGCAGGCTGTAACGGGCTCTGGTTCATACGGGACAAACGCGGTTGCTTACCTCTCGATTAACGCGGCTCATAATAATGTTAATGTCACGGACAACACATTCAACACAACCAGTTCCACGATCAGAAGCACCGGTAGTTTAGACGTTATCCTCGGCGGGGGTTCAAGTTTAACGGGTACGCTGACCATCACAGGGAATACAGCCACAATTGACCGCGTATCGGCTTCGGGCGCGGTGGGCTTCTATACTCAGACTTCCGCCTCACCGAGTGATCCGGCTGATAACATTTCAAGCAACAACATTACCTTTACTAATCTGGCTGGCTCGTCATCCGCAACTGTAATAAACCGGTTGGGTGGATCCACCTCAGGATCCAAGACGATCTCCAGCAACACCATCTCAGTCAGTGGTACCAACACCGGCGCGGTCGTCGGTATAATTTCCGGCAAATGCTCAACGGCGACCATGACAGGCAATTCGGTTACGGTCAGCTCCGCCGGAGGCGCGCTTACGGGTATATCGGCGACCAGTAGTACGACTGCGGCGGGAATCTCAAACAGCAATTTGTCACTGACATCGTCTGCTACATCCCCAGCAAGTATGACGGGGATTTCGGTTGCCGGATCAGGCGCACACTCTATAACCGGGAATGCATTCTCGGCGATGACTTTTACCGGAATTATCTCGACGGCGCCGGCGGTTAGTGGAATTGCGATTTCGGGTGGAACGGGAGCGAACGTTTTTGGCAATGCTATTTCCAATATTTCTGTCGGCGCTGCTGGCAGC
>DATBRN010000262.1:0-16783 GCA_036560225.1 Pyrinomonadaceae bacterium
GTAGACCAAAGCGCCTTAGTAGAGGCCGACTATCTACTTCGCTTTCCGTGGGTGCGGAGCTCATGTGGCTTCGAATGAAGGACGGGGCACATAATATCTAAAAACACGCTGCTGTAAAGTTACTTTATTGATCTTATCGCCAGCGCTCCACCCTGTGTGTTCATATTCTTGGGTACTGGTGCGGTTTGACTACGACACATCAGCCGCACGTCTCATTCACACCGCGGCTTTAGTCCCGCGGCGGAAAGGACTCAACATCAGTACCGGAAGCGGACCGGGGTCCCCGGCGCGGCAGCCGCGCTGGGGTGGTGGTAGCGACCGGCCGAAGACTCAAGGTGGGTTATCTGAGTCTCCGATGTTCAGTTGTCAGGTGGCTCGTCTCAATGTGTCAAACAGCGGTTGCACTTGGGGCTGGTAACTAAGCTTGGGTCTTCGGGCCGGTCGCTACCGCTTCCGGTACTGATGTTAAGGGCAACGTCCATAATGAATAGGTCCGTTTCCGATTTTGACTGGGAACGGCATCGAAGAGGGCTTCTTTGACTACCGGTTAAAGCCGCTGCGTGAATGTCGGGAAACCAAACTGCATCACTACCTGATTTTGCTTGGTCTTTGGCGTATTCAACGTTATAAATGACTCACCACCGTTGCGTTTGATTCAACCCATCAAAAGGTTCGTTTGACACTGCAGCTTGAGGGGCATGTCACCTGCACTGCTTCCAAAAAACTGCTAAGGGAGGACCAGAACAAATGAAACTAAGAGTCTCTATCGCAATCCTGGCGTGCATTATGTTTGCGACTCCTGCCGCTGCGGTTCACCGGACAGACACGCCCCGCACAGTTTCAACAGCACCTGCGAAAACTCTCTTGGAACGACTTGGCTACCCACCAGACACAAAACTGCTCATCGTCCACGCTGACGACCTCGGAATGGCTCACTCGATCAACATGGCTTCGATAAAAGCACTCGAGAGTGGATTGGTCAGTTCCGCCAGTATCATGATTCCGTGTCCCTGGCTTCCTGAGATAGCCGCTTATGCGCGAGCTCATCCTGACGCTGATCTTGGCTTACACTTGACGCTTACCAGTGAGTGGAGTCTTTATCGCTGGGGTCCGGTGCTACCGAAGGATCGCGTGCCGTCCCTTTTGGACAGCAGCGGTTACCTCTATCCAACCGAGACGGAAGCTGCCTCCCACATAAACCCCAAAGAAGCTGAAGCGGAAATTCGCGCACAAATCGCGCGCGCCAAAGCTCTTGGTATTCAACCCACCCACCTCGACTCTCACATGGGTACCCTTTACCAAAACCAGGCTTTATTTGAGATTCTCTTCCGAGTGGCACACGAGAACAAACTGCCGATCAGAGTTTCGAAGGAGTGGTTTGCAGCCGCTCCGTTTTTGCCGTCCCTGGTGGGTCCTGATGATGTGGTAATGGACAGGATGATTACCATTGAGCCGAGTGTTACTGTCGAAGGCTGGTCTAACTTCTACACTGAGGCAATTAGAAACCTGCGGCCGGGTCTCACAGAGATGGTTATACATCTGGCGTACGACGATGAAGAGATGAGAGGAGTCTCTTTTTCTCATCCTGATTGGGGGTCCGCATGGCGACAGCGCGATTTCCAGTTTTTTACGAGTGATGCTTTCCGCCAGTTAGTTAAAGAGAACAACGTCAAGCTCGTCAGCTGGCGCGAAATTAGTAAGTCGATGAAGAAGAACTGACAAAAAAAGAATCGTTTAGAGAGCGCACTTGTGCGCCCGTGGCTGGAACATCTCAACTGACCTTTGCCGCACGCAGGGCGGACAAGTCCGCGGGCTAAACGGAGGTAATGGGAAAAAGGAAAAAGGTGAATAATGCGTAGCCATACTACTCTGTCAAATAAACTTGTGACGACCTCTTTGCTTAATCTGGTCGTCACATTCGCCATCTTTCTCGCCACACTGCCGGCTTATTCACAGGACAAGAAGAATCCCCAGAAGAGCACTGACGCGGACGACACAATTAAGATTACTTCCAACCTCGTTAACTTTGACGTGATGGTAAAAGACAAAAAGGGAAAAGCCATCACGGATCTTAAAGCGGAGGATTTCGTCCTCACTGAAAATGGCGTTCCTCAAACAATCTCGTTCTTCGATTCGACGCTCTCGAGCGGTAAAGAACCCGTAAAGCCGGCGTCGATTTCGCTCACCACTGCGACACACGTGTCAAACAACTTCCCGCGAAACATTATTTCCCTGGTGCTTGATGGGCAAACCACTGAAGGTGCGAATTTGAAGCACGTGCGCGACGGCGTCGCGAAGTATATTCGCGAGCGCATATCTGACAGCGATTCAGTTGCCCTGTTTGCCATCTCCGGCGGATTGCAGATGCTGCAGCCATTCACTGAGGATAAGGCGAAACTTATCGAAGCGGTTAACCATGCTGATACCACCTCGACTGTTTCAAAGACTTCTGAGCAGCGCAGTCTTAACGAATCCATAGCTTCACTTCGCGATCAATTAACAACTTTGCCCACTCCCGGCGCAGTAAACACCTCAGCCGCCGGATCGGCGGCCGCCCAGGCCATGATTTCGCAGCGGGTTCTTGAACAATACATTCAGATGCGGTCGGTACTCAGCGCCCAACAGACTAGGCCCATTCTGGCGGGACTGGCAGCCATCTGCGAGGGGCTGCGCGCGATACCCGGAAAGAAAACGCTGGTGGTTTTCTCGCAGGGATTTGTCGCACCGCAGAGTCTCGACTGGCAGGTACAAAGCACCATCGACATAGCCAATCGCGCCAATGTAGCTATCTATATTATTGACTCAAGCGGTTTGACGGGCGGCACTCCTCAGTCGGGAGCACTTGTGCCAGGCTCGGCGCTATCGGGGATTTCAGCGGCAACCAGCCAGGAGAATCGGATCAGAGCCGGTGCGGGAGAAAGCGTGTTTGACATTACGCGACAGGAGGGACTAAACCGGCAGCAAGACTTATTGTATCGGATTTCCGGCGACACTGGTGGGCAGTTCATCAAAAACACAAATGACATCGCGGGTGGTCTGGATCGGATCGATGATGAGATTCGTTCGCGCTACACGTTGGCGTATCGCAGTACAGATCCGAATTTTGATGGTAGCTTTCGAAAAGTAAGGATCGAAGTGCGCAGGCCGGATGCAAAAGTTATGGCCCGCGCCGGCTACTACGCAATCCCACCAACCCAGGTCGTGCCGCTTTCTCCCGAAGACAAAAAATTGATTGCAAACTTTGACACCCTATCAACCCACTCGACTTTGCCACTGTCTTTGGAGCTAAACTCATTCAGATCGGAATCAGGTTTCTATATTGTTCCTCTCTCTTTCGAGATACCTCCCATGTCGGTCGAGTTTGAGCAGAAGGGTGATAAGCAACGCTTGCAACTTGATGTACTGGGACTCGTGCGAGGTGTAGGCGACGAAAAGATTCTTTCCCGTCTCGGCGGGAACTTTGACGTTGAATTGACTGCACAGCAATACGAATCAATCCTGAACGATAAGATCTTTTATCGACAGGACATGCAACTGCAACCAGGCGCTTACACCATCGACCTGGTAGTCAAGGATCGGCTTTCAGGAAAAGCCGCTGCCAAAAGACAGAATCTGGCATTGCCAGTCACGGATGCAGAATTCTCGGCAACTGAAGTCGTGCTGAGCCGTCACGCTGAGCCACTAAGACAGCCACCAACTGGTCCTGCGGATGTATTAAGTGCTGGTAACGTTCAGATCCGGCCTTCGCCAAGTCGTGAATTTCTGCCCACCGATAACTTGATCATGTTTTTCAAGATATATAACCCGACGGTGGTGCCGGTTACTGGCAAGGCATTGGTCAAGGTCACTGTCACTCTAATGAAGGATGGGAAGCAGGCTACAAAACCATTCGACTACGAACTCAATGACATTATCGCTGAACCGGTGCCTCAGCTCATTTTTGCCAAGTACATCAAGCTTGCCGGCTTGGCCAGCGGACGATACTCCGCTGTAATCGAAGCCCGAGATGTCCCGCAAAAGAAGCTGGTGAAGCAAGAAGCTTGGTTTGAGATTAGGTAGTGACCCTAGATTCCTTGGGCCACGAAATACATTGACAGACCCAGTCTTTGCACAAAGGATGATTTATTCCTAGTCCGCGTATTCAAGCGGACGTCTGATAGTAGCCCAGCGATTTATCGCTGGGATCGGGAATTTCGCTCCCAAGTCCGTAAAACGGACGGCTGAAAGAAGTGGCACATCGGCCTCCATTTCAACCGTCCGCTTCACGGACTAACATTTTTCTTTCGCCTCCCGGCAGTAAACTGCTGGGCTACTATCAGTCGTCCGCTCGGCGGACTGGTCGAATTACCACTCACCAAAATCAGGGACCCTTCACGCTGTCCGAGCTCTTTTGAATGCTCTCGCTCAGTTTGATAATAGCCAGCAGGTCCGCGTCAGCCTTCGCTTTATCTTCTTTGGCTTTCTCTATTTGTTTCGCATCGATCGTTGCTGCGTTCTTGAGGGCAGGATTCTCCGTAAAACTATCGATTAGCTTGCACAGCTTCACCAGTGCCCCAATCATTTCTTCGCTTTTGAGATCCTGCGTGTTGTCTTCTTCCTTCTTTTCGGGAGCGCGGGCCAACATATAGACATTTAGACGCTGGGCTCGTTTATTTATTTCGGCCATCTGGTCGTTGATGAGCCGATAGTCCAGTGGCTTGTGCGCTACGAGATCGCGCGCGATGTCATTGCGCAGCACTTGGATGCGCGTAAAGTCCTGCCTCATGTTGGCGATCGCCGCATCAATACGTTTCTGACTTTCGGCTTCTTCTTTCGCTTCCAATTCCGCGCTGCGCAGTCTTGCTTCGTTCGCCTGCCGCGCAGTTTCACCAATCCTCGGATTATTATTTGGAGGCGGTCCAGCACCTGGAGGCCGTCCTCCGGAAGATCCGCCTTGGGCTAGCGCTGTTACTGACAGACTCAAAACGAAAATGCCGGCAGTCAACCAGTTAGCAACGCTCCTGGAGCCCACTATCGAGTATTTCATGTGACTTTCCTTTCATGTCTCAGCCGCGATTGCACCACACTGAGGCTTGGTGATGGCAAAACCGAGTTACTCAACCGATTCTGTGGTAATGGCCGCAAACGCCTGATTGGCAGTAGCAAGAAAATCCTCTCACCGACAGCAAAGTGCCAACATAATCGGCTTCGGATCAGCTACAATGCGCTCAAGCAAGGATGAGGTAATTATGTCACTATTCTGTCTGGAATAGAACCACGAGAAAGCCCGGTTCAAGCAGGGAAACCCCAATCATAATCGAGAAAAATATGAAGAATACTCGCCACACTCGGCTAGCATTACTCTTAATTTACGCGCTGAGCATTATTCCTTCTGTGACAGCTCAGGGATCCTCGACGACCGCAGTAGAGCAGCACCAACTTAGCCTCATGCCGGCGCCCGTATCAGTGAAACTCCAACCAGGCCGCCTTGCTATCACTAACGCCTTCACTGTCGTGACTAAAGGTTATGCGGACGATCGGTTGCGTGGCGGCATTGCTCGCATGATCAGGCGGCTCGCTGGAAGAACTGTGATTACACTGCCACTCGATCTTGCTGTCGATGAGAACGCGGCTACTCTGGTGGTCCAATGCGAACGTGGCGGCAACGCAATTCCTTCACTCAACGAAGATGAAAGTTACACTCTAGAAGTTACCGACAAGCAAGCTCGTCTCGTCGCGCCGACAGTCATCGGGGCCTTACGCGGACTGGAAACCTTTCTGCAACTGCTCCAGGGCGATCGTGATGGCTATTACCTACCTGGCGTTAAGATTCTCGATCAGCCGCGCTTTCTCTGGCGTGGGTTGCTTATCGACGTTGGCCGCCACTACGAGCCGATGGAGGTTCTCAAGCGCAATCTCGATGCAATGGCGGCTGTGAAGCTCAACGTCTTGCACTGGCATCTGACAGAGGACCAGGGATTTCGTGTCGAGAGCAAGAAATTCCCGAAACTACATTCGCTGGGATCGGATGGTCTTTACTACACCCAGGATCAAGTGCGCGAAATCATTGCCTACGCAGCTGATCGAGGGATTCGGGTGATGCCCGAATTTGACATTCCCGGTCATAGCACAAGTTGGCTGGTTGGTCATCCTGAACTGGGCAGCGCCCCTGGACCATACAAGATTGAACGCGGCGCCGGAATTTTTGAGCCCGCGCTCGATCCCACACGTGACCAGACATACAAATTCCTCGATGGATTCCTGGGAGAGATGGCGGCGCTATTTCCTGACGCCTACATGCACATCGGGGGTGATGAGAACGAAGGCAAGCAGTGGGACCGCAACCCCCGGATTCAGGCCTTCATGAAAGAGAAAGGGATTAAGGACAACCATGCCCTGCAAGCTTACTTCAATCAACAGGTCTTAAAGATTCTCCAGAAGCACGGCAAAAAGATGATCGGCTGGGAAGAGATACTCCATCCTGATTTGCCGAAAGACGCGGTCATTCACTCGTGGCGCGGACCGGCTTCTTTAGCGGAGGCCGCGAAGAAGGGTTACAACGGGATTCTTTCAGCAGGGTATTACATCGACCTGATTTTTCCGGCTTCGCAACACTACACTGCCGACCCGCTTCCCGTTGACAGCACGTTGACTCCTGAGGAATCGAAGCGCGTGTTAGGCGGCGAGGCCACGATGTGGGGCGAATGGGTCAGCCCGGAAACAATCGACTCAAGGATCTGGCCGCGCACGGCCGCCATCGCTGAGCGACTTTGGTCGCCCAGGACCGTCACCGACCTCAATGATATGTATCGGCGTCTTGCGGTGATCAGTCGCCAGCTTGAAGAACTCGGCCTCACGCACGAGAGAAACTATCCTGTAATGCTGCGGCGTCTCGCCAACAGTGAACATATCGACCCGCTTCGCACGTTGACGTCTCTGGTCGAGCCAGTCAAAGAATACCGCCGTTATGAAATGCGCCCCCAGACAATGCTTAGCCCGCTTACCGGACTGGTTGATGCCGCTCGACCTGATAGCGATACAGCAAGGCAGTTCGCCGCGATGGTCGATGGATTCCTCTCCGACGCCCCACGCTTTCAACTTTATCGTTCCGACCTTCGCGATTCCCTCACGAGCTGGCGTGATGCCGGGATAGCGCTCGATCCAATGATCGATCAGGCTCCAGGTTTACAAGAGGCTCGACCACTGGCGAAGAATTTAACCGATGTGGCGGTGGCCGGGTTGGAAGCGATTGGCTATCTATCGACTGGTGATGCAGCAACAACCCAGTGGCGCGACGCTCAACTGTCCAAACTGGATGAGGCTGCAAAACCAAAAGCCGCACTTGAATTGATTGTCGTGCCCAGCGTTAGAAAGCTGGTTGTCGCAGCTGCCGAGCCACGGCCCTAAGAAACGCGTTTCGCCCCGTTTAGAAAGCGCACTTGTGCGCCCGTTCGTTGAATGCCATGCGGCCACGGGCGGACAAGTCCGCTTTCTAAACGGAACGTTATTTGTGTTCTTCTCGATCATCATCAGTCATGAAGTTCACGTTTCTAGTCTCGCTCCTTATCGTCACATATTTTGCTTCATTGAAATCAATCACGGTGGAGGCGAACGTCTCACAAGCTTCAAATCCAATTCAATTCGTAGATGTCACTGCCAGCGCGGGGATCGACTGGAATCTCAAGACGCTCGCCCCCGGAGCCAGGTATTTGATCGAAACGATGGGCGGCGGCGGTGGCTTCATCGACTACAACGGCGATGGACTGCTTGATATCTATCTCGTTTGCTACTCGCAAACACCACAACCTGCAGGAGCGAGTAAACTACGCGACGTCCTTTACCGGAATAACGGCGATGGCACCTTCACCGACGTCACAGAAAGCGCCGGCATTGCGAATAGCATGTTGGGCATGGGTCTGGCGGTTGGAGACTATAACAATGATGGCTGGCCGGACCTTTATATCACGGGATACGGAGCCAGCAAGCTCTACCGCAATAGCGGCAAAGGCACTTTCGTTGATGTGACTAGCCAGGCAAGAGTCGACAACCGTCTTTGGGGAACAAGCGCTGCGTTTTTCGACTATGACAACGATGGTTATCTAGATCTATTTGTCTGCAATTACCTCAACTACGATGAAAAGAATCTTCCCTGTACCTTCTACGAAGGTAAGCCATACTGCCTGATCAAGAACTTCAATGGCTCAGCAAGCAAACTCTTTCACAACAATGGAGACGGAACTTTTGCCGATGTAAGTGAAAAGGCAGGAATCGCGAACCCGAAGGGCAAAGGTCTTGGGGTTGTAGCCCTGGATTACGATAACGACGGCCGTATGGATATTTTTCAAGCCAACGATGCTGCGGCAAATTTCCTTTATCACAATAATGGCAACGGAAAGTTTTCTGAGGTGGCCCTCGAAGCTGGAGTTGCCTTTGATCCAAATGGCAACGCGCGCGGCGGCATGGGCGTTGACTCTGAAGACCTCGACGGTGACGGTTACTTAGAGATTTTTGTGGCGAACTTTTCCGGTGAAACAAACGCCTTATTTCACAACGACAAGGAAGGACTGTTTACAGAAATCACGAACAAACTGGGCCTTGGCGCGATCAGTCTCCCCATGAGCGGTTTCGGAGCTCGCTTCCTTGATTTCAATAATGATGGCCTCGTTGATCTCTTTGTGCTAAACGGCCATCCTTTTGAGCCAATAAGCAAGTTTTTTCCGGAAACAACTTATAGAGAACTGCCTTTTCTTTTCGAGAACACGGGCGGCGCCTTTCGTGAGGTCGCTGGCGAGCACGGCACTCCGTTAAAGAAACACTATGCCGGGCGTGGACTGGCAGTCGGTGATATCGATAACGATGGCGATTCAGACCTGCTACTGATGAACGTCGGAGAACCACCTGTGTTACTGCGCAACGACGACGGTAATCGAAATCATTGGTTGGGGATTAACCTGGTAGGGACAAAAAGCAATCGCGACGGGGTGGGCGCGAAGGTTACGCTGAAGACGAGTGGCAGACGCATAGATAAGCAACGTCTGGGTGGAACCAGCTATTGCTCAGCCTCCGATCCGCGTCTACTCTTCGGATTGGGATCCAGCGCGAAGATTGATGAGATCACAGTCAAGTGGCCCAGCGGACAGATAAGCAGTTTAAAGAATGTCCGAACCGATCAATACGTTACGATTAAAGAAGGCGCCACGAAGTAGCAGTCCCTATTCTGAAGTACAAAACCTGCGTTTAGAAAGCGGACTTGTCCGCCTGTCTCAGAGGGGCGCTCAGCGCACCGAGGCGCACAAGTGCGCTGGCTAAACGGAGTTTGCTTTGTGCGCAGCGGGCGCACAAGTGCGCTGGCTAAACGGAGTTTGCTTTGTGCGCAGCAGGCGCACAAGTGCGCTGGCTAAACGGAGTTTGCTTTGTGCGCGGCAGGCGCACAAGTGCGCTAGCTAAACGGAGTTTGCTTGTGCGCGGCAGGCGCACAAGTGCGCTGGCTAAAGGAGTTTTTCTTTGTACGCAACGGGCGCTGTTTCCGACTAGGGTTCCTTCGGCTGTCCAGTCTTGTCGGCGTTCTTCAACTTTTCAACAATTTGCATTTCTTCCTGAGCTCGCTCCGGATTCTTGAGGCGGGCAAATAAAACGGCAAGATTGTAATGGGCCTTCGCATCATTCGGGTTCAGCTTGACGCTTAATTCCAACTCCTGCTGGGCCAGCTGGTAATTCTTCAACCGAAGATAACTAGCCCCAAGCGCAGTATGGGCAAAGGAATATGACGGCGCGAGTGCCAACGCCCGTTTGAAAAACTCGATCGCTCGCACGTCTTCGTTCTGTTCCTGCGCGATCTGCCCCAGGTAAAACAACGTCTCAGGAATACTCTTATCCCTTTGCAGACTCTTCTCGAGCCACTCGCGCGCCTCTGAATATTTCTTCTGCTCCAGTAACGAATAACCGAGATACATCTGGGCCTTGGGATTATCAGGCTGTAACTGAATTGCCCGACGAAAGGCTGTCTCAGCTTCCACGAGATCGGGTTTCTTGATCCAGGTCGTACCTAACGCAAGAAAGTAAGCCGGGTCGTTGGGATTGAGTTTGATTGCCGCCAGCAGAGTTCCATTAGCTTCCTCATAAAGACCGGCTCCCAACGCAACAAGAGCAAAGCGATACAAAGTATCGGGAGATGTTGCCACCATCTTTCTGGCACGTGCCAGGTAAAGCGAAGTCGCGTCAGCATCATTCTTGATTTGTGCTGCTTGTGCCAGACCCAGGACTGCGTCCGTATTGTCGTTTTCCTGCTCAAGCGCGCGCTGGTAACGCGCTTCGGCTTCGGCTGTATTTCCTTTCTGCAGGAAGGCATCGCCGAGCAGAACGAGTAAGGGAACCGAAAGCACCTGCGATTTTTCAGCTTGTTCGATGACTCTGATTCCTTCGTCAATCTGTTCCTGCGCCAGCAAGAGGTGCGCAAGCCTGTCGAGCGCTTCGGCATTTTTTGGATCCAACAAAAGCGCCTGTTTCAATTCAGCGATTGTATTTTTTGGCTGGCCCATGAGTGTGTAAAGGTAGGCCAGATTCATGTGCGGACTAACGTACTTCTTGTCGCCGCGAACGGCGCGCAGGAAGAGATTTTCGGCCTCGAGGAGACGGCCCTGTTTTGCGCGAATTGTGCCGAGCAGATTGAGGGCTGCCGGTTCATTCGGCGCTACTCTCAAAATGGAAGAGAGTTCTTTTTCAGCATCGGCGGTGCGATTGTCGGCGATCAGCTCCGCTGCATGCTCCAGCTGTTTGAGCAGATCAACCTGCGCCGCAGCGTCTGAACTTGTGACTACGACTGCGAAGAGTACCGCTACAACTGTGATTAGGCGGCCAAAAGCGGGCCGAAAGCCATCAACCCGGAGGCGTTTGAGGCGCTGAATCAAGTTGAGTTGAACGATATTCACAGTTTGCTAGGGTTGCAGTTGGCCTTCAGGGAGTCTCATTCCACATCGCGGCTTTAGCCCGGCGGCCAAAGAAGCCCTCTTCGATGCCGGAAGACGCTCCAAATCAAAAACCGGAAGCGGACGAATTCATGATGGACGTTGCACTCAACATCAGTACCGGGAGCTGTAGCTACTGGCCGAAGACTCAAGCTTGTTTGCCAGCAGTCCAATGCAACCCCGCTTTGACGTATTGAGACGAGCTACTGAAAACTGAACGTCGGAGAATCAGATCACCCAGCTTGAGACTTCGGCCGGTCGCTACAGCTTCCGGTACTGATGTTGAGTCCCCTTCCGCCACCGAGCTAAAGCCGGGGTGTGCTTCATTTGCTCTTGAAGTCCTTTTGCTCAAGCAGGCCTTTTCCCTCTTTGATGGTCAGAATCCTGTTCGCATTCAGGTTGGTGATCTTGTCAATTACGCCGCTTGGCCAACGAACTTCCACCAAATCGATCTTTGTTCGTCTCTCAAGGCCAAAATGCACTCGCAAATCACTCTGCGACAAGTAGCTTCCCCCGCTGCGCACCTCGTCTAGTTGCGTGAGATTTCCAGAGACCACTTTTATGCGAGCGCCGATACCATCCCGGTTACTCTTCACACCAACCGTCTTAATCAACACCGAATTATTGATGTTGCCGCCGTCGTTGCGCAACAGTTGTGGGCTGCCATCCAGGTCATTGACTACTACGTCGACGTCGCCGTCATTGTCGATGTCTCCAAAAGCGACGCCCCGCCCTACTCGCTCTTCCATAAGCGCGCTGCCCATCTGACCGGCAACCTCTGAAAAAGTTCCGTCCTGATTGTTATGGTGCAAGAACTCCCGCTGGCGGTAGGGACGCCTTTGAGGATAAACGTGACCGTTGGCCACAAACAGATCTGGCCACCCATCGTTGTCATAGTCAAAGAACTTCGTGCCCCAACCTACGTAAGGGAGACTAATTTGGGCCACGCCGGCCTTAAAGGAGACATCGGTAAAAGAGTTGGGACCATCGTTGCGATAGAGAATGTTGTACTCGTCGTCGAAATTGGTGATGAAGAGATCCAGCTTTCCGTCATGATCGTAATCACCTAGAGTTACGCCCATGCACCCTTGCTCACGACCGCTCCCGTTGACTGCAGTGCCTGAAGTAAACGCTATCTCCTTAAACGTGCCATCACCGTTGTTATGATAAAGGAAGTTTGGCGTCGAGTCATTGGCGACAAAAATATCGACGAAACCGTCTTCATCAAAGTCGCTGCAGATCACTCCGAGGCCATAGTAGCCGTTCGGATCCGAAACGCCGGCTTTTTTCGAAACGTCGGTGAAAGTGCCATCGCCGTTATTGTGAAACAGCGAGTCGCCGGCGCCAGGCAGACCTCTCGGACCACACTGCACTGGCACTCCTTTGAACTGGCAGGTGCGTCCGACTCCGAACTCCGGCAGATTATTGAAATCGAAGTCTACGTAGTTGGAGACAAAGAGATCGAGGTTGCCATCATTATCGTAATCCACAAAAGCCGCGCCGGTGGACCAACGAGGATCGTTGACTCCCGCCTTTCGCGTTACATCTGTGAATGTACCATTGCCATTGTTCTTGAACAGATGGTTTGGCCCAAGACACGTAACGTATAAATCTTCGAACCCATCATTATTGTAGTCACCAGTGGCGACTCCCATACCAAACCCAATATCGCCTAACCCAGCCTTGTCTGTTACATCAGTGAAGGTGTTATCGTGATTATTGTGATAGAGAGCGCTCCTGGTTTTCTGATGCGATTTAGCCAGTTCCACCGTCAGGGAATTTACAAAGTAAATGTCCAAGTAGCCATCGTTGTCATAATCAAACAACGCAACACCACCACTCATCGATTCTGTAATGTATTTCTTTTCCGGGGAGAATACGTGCGTGAACGTGATACCGGCCTGCCTGGAGATTTCAGTAAAACGCAGATCGCCAGAGTTAGTTGAATTCGACTGCTTGGCCGCGAATCCGCTAATAGGCTGCCAGTCTTTGCCGCGGCCAGGAAGGTTCAATGAGGAAGATCCCAGCACGGCTAAGATAATTAATGGAGCAATAAGCCTCATTGTTCAGGAAGCCTTGAAGAATTGAGTAACCCTAACCCGCGAAGCGGGTGGCAGCATAAAGCCTGGGGTGGAACGTAGCGAAACCCCAGGATACAAGAGCATATTGATATCGAATTAATCTTGAGCCCGTGGAACGGGCGACAGCGGAAACGCAAGATCCTATTACCTTAACCGCTGCCGCCCACTTCGTGGGCTCTTCTTTTTTCTTCGTCATCGTCCTGGGGTTCCGCTACGCTACACCCCAGGCTTTATGCTGACGCCCGCTGCGCGGGCTGAGGCGATACTAAAATGCATGAAAAACTTGTTCGAAGCTTCTTCACTTAATCCAACCGTTCTACTCGTCATCAATGGTTTCGATTCCGAAGTTGTTTGGAGAGATCGAGTTGGTTTTTCGCTTCTGTCTTACGCCCGGCGGCAAGGTACGCCTGGCCCAGTTGATAGTGGATCTCAGGTTTTTCAGGCGCCAACTTTGACGCGCGCTCTAGATTGTCAATTGCGCCGGCAATGTCGCCTCTTTGAAGCAAAGCTTTGCCTAAGGCATACCGCGCTTCGGAATGATCCGGACTCGCCTGGATCACCTCGCGAATCAAAACGAGGCCACGTTCGACCTCCTTGCCCGCCAATAACATGTCACCGAGAGAAAATTTGGCCGCCGTGTCATTGGGACTCAAAGCCAGCTCTCTTTCAAACTCCTTCATCGCTTCGTCACGCTTCTCTAACTTCAAATAGAGTAACCCGGCATTGTAGTGAACCAGCGGGGTGTTGCTATTCGAAGTCGCGACTTCACTGAGTTCCGCTAAGGCCTTGGAGGGAATTCCGCTGGCGTCATATTTCTCGGCCAGCAGTAGATGGAGTTCTGGAACATCGCCTCTGACTGTCCTCAGCTGCTCAATCAGACGATCAGCTGCATCCATCTTGTGCTGCTTGATTAAAGAGGAAGCGAGCGCGTAGTAAGTATTGATGTCCGCGGATTGCGGATCGACAACCACGTTCAATAACTCTGCGGCTCTGGCGTAGTTGCCCAACCTGAAGAAGGTCATGCCCAACAACGTTGCTGCGGTTCGGTTTTCGGGACGCACCTTCAGCTCGTTTTCTAGCGGAGGTGCAGCCTCCTTGTAAGACTGGGACTTATAGTAGGCGAGGCCCAGATTGAAATCGATTCCCTCTTGCTGAGGATCCCATTTCGCAGCTAGTTTGAACTGCTCTGCCGCTGCAAGAAAATCCTGTCGCTCAGCGCGCAGCAATCCGATATTGTTGTGAGCCGTACCAATAACCTTCTTGTAATAGAGCTCGCTACTCTGTAGTTGCTCCTTCGTTTTTACGTCCAGACCATTTATGTCTGAGCTGTTGTGATTCTCAGAACCAAGTTCCATCAGATTTGCACGCGAGTCAGACAGGTCACCCGCCGTTTTGCTGGGGGCGCCAGTCTGGTTCTGCTGTTCCAGCTTAAAGGCCTGGGCTTTTAGATCTGCGGCGATCTGCAACTCTTTCTGGCCCTCTGAAGTTTGACCGGTTTTGAGCAATGATTGGGCCAATCGATGATGCGCAGTAGTTACCTGACTCTTGTTATGTGCAAGGTTCGGATTGAGGGCGATCGTTTTTCTAAGTACCTCAATTGCCTTCTCATGATTATTTAATTCTTGATAAGCCTGCCCTAGTTGAAAGTAAGGATCAGGGTTGTTGGGCTGTATGGTTGAAGCTTTTTGCAAAAACGTTATGGCCAGATCCCATTGCCGTTGAAAGTTGTAGACGACGCCCAGGTAATAGTTGGCAAAGAACTCGTCCGGATTTGCCGCCACTTCTATCTTGAATTCTTCCAGAGCTTCGTTGGTCTTACTTTGCCCCTCGTCGAGGAGATAGGTGATGCCGAGATAATAGTGGGCACGGGGAAAACTGGGATCAAGTGCAATCGCTTTTTTAAACTCTTCCACTGCGTCCGGCAGCAAATCGGCCTGCCGATAAGCGCGCCCAATGAGCACGTGAAGCTGCGGTTTGTCTCCGAAGTTTTTGATCAGCGACTCGAAGATACGCTTTGCGGCAACGGGTTGACTGTTTCTGAGGTAGGCAATTGCCAGTGTATAGGCAACATCGATATCGCTTGGCGCCATTCTGGCGGCGATTTCAAGTTCAGCAATCGACTTATCAAGATTGCTGAGCATGAAGTAAGTCTTGCCAAGCATCTGGTGCACGCCAGCGTTGTCAGGCGCGATCGCAAGCGCCTTACTCGCGGGGACCAGCGCCTGTTCATACTGTTGTGCACTGAAGTGAGCAATCGCCAAATCCACCAGCACCTCGGGAGAATTTGGTTGATACTTCTGAGCAGCCTCAAGAGTCGGGACAGCAAGCTGATAGTCGGAGCGCGCGGTGTAGATTTTTCCCAGCTGCGCATAACCTTCTCCAAGTATGGCTGCGTATTCAATTTCCGCAGCATCAAGATTGCCGGCTTGGCGTGCCGCCTCCGCTGATTCGTAATGTTGCCGGATCTTATCCTGGGGTGATTGAAGGACGAGCAGGAACAAAAAGCAGGAAATGATAGTGGAACGTAAACGCATGCTTCGAAAACCGACCAGAGGGTGCTCTCTACCTTCGCTGCGGATTATTGAAATCTTTCTGAGTGATCAAACCCTGGCCTTCCTTAATCGTCAGGATCTTGTTGGCGTTAATGTTGGTAATCTTATCCACGTTGCCGCCCGGCCAGCGAACCTCTATTAGATCAACCTTGGTCCTTTTCTCGAGTCCAAAGTGCAGCCGCAGATCGCTCTGGGAAATGTAGCTGTCGCCGCTGCGAACCTCGTCTATTTGGGTTAAGTCACCGGAGACTACTTTCACTCGTGCGCCGACGCCGTCGCGATTGCTCTTCACTCCAACAGTTTTGATTAACACCGAATTGCCGGCGTTACCACCATCATTGCGCAATACCTGCGCAGCACCATCCAGGTTATTGATGACGATATCGACGTCGCCATCATTATCGAGGTCACCGAAGACGGCTCCTCTGCCAACACCCTTTTCCAAAAAAGGCGCTCCCAGTTGCGCTGCGACTTCGGTAAAAGTGCCGTCGCGATTGTTATGGTGAACGAAATTGCGTTGCCGATAGGTAGGGATCTGCGGGTAGACGTGACTGTTTACAACAAACAGATCCATCCAGCCATCATTGTCATAGTCGAAGAATTTTGTTCCCCAACCGACGTAGGGCAGGCTAACCGCTGCAACTTTAGCTGCGTAGGAAACGTCGGTAAAGGAATTGGACCCGTCGTTGTGATAAAGAGTGTTGTAGTCGTCGTCAAAGTTGGTTACGAACAGGTCAAGCTTGCCATCGTGGTCATAATCGCCCACTGTCACCCCCATGCTTCCCTGCTCGCTTCCATTCTCATTAACTGCGGTACCCGAGGTAAATCCGATCTCTTTGAACGTACCGTCTCCATTATTGTGATAGAGGAAGTTTGGTGTCGAGTCGTTGGCCACAAAGATATCAACCAGGCCGTCTTCGTCGAAGTCACTGCATATAACGCCCATTCCGTAGTAGCCATCCGGGTCTGAGACTCCTGCCTTTTTCGTGACGTCTGTGAACGTCCCATCTCCATTATTGTGAAAAAGGGAATCTCCGTCGCCAGGCAACCCGCGAGGACCACACTGAACCGGAATCCCCTTATATTGACATAGCTTGCCCTTACCAAAGTCGGGAGGGTGATTGAAATCGAAAGCCACATAGTTGGAAACGAAAAGATCCAGCTTTCCGTCGTTGTCGTAATCCACAAATGCCGCCCCGGCTGACCA
>DATBRN010000263.1:0-4495 GCA_036560225.1 Pyrinomonadaceae bacterium
TCATTCTCGACCAGCGCGGTGTGGTTCGACTATGACAATGACGGCAAGCTCGATCTGTTTGTGGCAAATTACGTTGATTGGTCCGTTGAGAAAGATCAGCTCTGTTCGCTCGACGGTAAGAATAAGTCCTACTGCACACCGCAGACTTACCAGGGCCAGAGCTCCACGCTTTATCACAACAAGGGTAACGGTACTTTTGAAAACGTCACGCAACGCGCCGGTCTTAATGATCCCAGCTGTAAATCATTGGGTGTCGCGCTACTTGATTACAACAACGACGGCTGGCCGGATCTGTTCGTCGCTAACGACACTGAGCCAAACAAGCTCTACAAGAATAACGGGAACGGAACCTTCACCGACGAGGCGGTTACGGCAGGCGTGGCGTTTAGCGAAGCCGGCACAGCGCGCGCCGGCATGGGTGTTGATGCCGGCGATTATGACGGTTCGGGAAGGCAGGGCATCGTTATCGGAAACTTCACCAACGAGAGCATGGCTCTCTACCACAATGAAGGTACCGGGCTTTTTACGGATGAAGCGCCTAATTCCGGTATCGGCAAGATGTCAGCGCAATCGCTGACGTTCGCGGTTTTCTTTTTCGATTATGATTTAGATGGCCTGCTTGACGTGTTTGCGGCGAACGGGCACGTGTCTGACGACATCAGCGTGGTCCAGCCCAACGTCAAATACGCACAGGCGCCCCACTTATTCCGCAACAAGGGCAAAAAGAAATTTGAAGAGATGACCGGCAAGTTGGGCCGCGCCTTGCAGCGAGCCATTGTCGGCCGCGGCGCGGCCTACGGCGACTATGACAATGACGGTGATCTTGATCTATTGATAACGTCAAACAACGGACCGGCTCGGCTGCTGCGAAACGATAATGGCAATCAAAATGATCTGGTACGAGTTAAGACGGTCGGTACTAAGTCAAACCGCGATGGGATTGGAGCTAAGGTTACAGTGAAGACCGCCAAAGGGAAGCTTCTTAACGTGGTTAAGACCGGCTCCAGTTATTGTTCGCAAAGCGAGTTGCCGCTGACGTTTGGGCTTGGGCCGCCTGAAGCGGGTAGAACATTGTCACTGGAGATCATCTGGCCCAGCGGCCAGAAGGACCTGATCACAGACCTTCAGCCGAACCAGTCGATCGTGGTTCAGGAAGGGAAGGGAATTTCTTCAACTGCGCCGATTGTCTTCTCCAGGCCCTCCCCAACGCCAACGCCTACACATTAGGGGCAGACAGCAGGGGCAGACGGCAGTAACAGACGGCAGGAGAACGCAAGCAAGTCTTCCGACACTCAGGGTATGCTTTTGCCAGTGCAAGAATTTTAGCATTGAACGGGTGCATGACATCTATCTTCCGCAAGAGCGGAAAGAGCCGGGTTCGAATAGACTTGAGTCAAAGACTTGCAAGGTTTTATTCCTTTTCCGGCTGGCAAGAATAAGACTTTCTTGATGAAAGTGATCGAGCCACGGCGAAACGAAGTCAATGAAGGTGCACAAGCCGAGATGGGTGGTCGCACAATGCGACCACCCATGAGTGAGTTTCCCATGAGCAAGGCACTAGCAAGCGTACCGATCGAGCGCGTTGAAAATGCGATTCTATTGATTCGTGGCGAGAAGGTGATCCTCGATACTGACTTGGCTGCGCTCTATGATGTGGAGACACGAGCACTTCTTTAGGCCGTGAAACGCAATAGCGAGCGCTTTCCACCGGATTTCATGCTCAAGTTAACACGGAAAGAGTTTGATTCTTTGAGATCACAATCTGTGATCTCAAAGGGGAGGGGTGGTCGACGCTATCTCCCGTATGCTTTCACTGAACACGATGCCATCATGGCTGCCAATGTTCTGAATAGCAAAAGAGCCGTGGAGGCGAGCGTTCAGGTTGTAAGAGCCTTCATAAGGCTGCGTGAGATACTGGCCTCCAACGCGGAGTTCGCCCGTAAGCTTATCGAAATCGAACGGAACTACGACGCACAGTTCAAGGTAGTGTTTGATGCTATTAGGCAGCTCATGACACCACCGGAACCACAACGCAAGCAGATTGGGTTCGCAAAGACGACGAAGAAATAAAGCATCACAGTAATCAGCGAAGAGAAGTAGTGAGCGATGAGCAGTGGGGAGTGGACAGGGGACAGCGCCGCGCTATCAGCGTTGCCGGAACGACGAAAGGCTTTTTCCATTCCTATCGAGAGCCCTAATCCCTGCCCACACCCAGCGCGTCGGCGACGCGGTTTATGTAGTTGAACCAGGAGGCAATCAGAGTGATCTGGAGGATACCTTTGTCGTCGAAGCCAACGGCACGCAGACGCTCATGATCCGCACGTGAGATTCGGGTTGCATCCTTCGTCAGTTGCACTACGTAGTCCAGCATGACACGATCCTGCTCAGTAATCGGAGCGCTCTTGTAGTCATCTTCCAACGCCCGAACCATCTCGCTATCCAAGGTAACTCGACGCAGAAACTCTGCGTGAGATTCGATTCAATATTGGCACCGGTTAGTTACCGAAACCATTGTCGCGATCATTTCGTGCTGATGACGCTGCAAGGGCAAGTCAGGTGACAACAAAGAGCCGTAGGTCGCAAACGCATGATAAAGGACGTTTGGTAATAAGCTGTGCGACTCGACGATTCCTGATGATTCGCCGTCAGGCGTTGGATGAACCGGCGTGGCGTACTCGATGGGGTAAAGACTTCGTTGTGCTTCGGCGGCTTTCCGTACGTCCTCATCCTGGGAAGCGGGAATAGTTTTGATCCACGTCATAATTAAGGAGCTCCACTATGATATTTGCAATTTGGATCCAGAACCCACCCGCTACCGCGAGGTGGTACTGACTTCATTTTCCGCGGCAAGCCTGATGGCTTGGCCTGGCTTGGTCCGCATCAACGTGCAATTCGGCGACGAAACAAGAGGTAGTAAACGGGCAAACCGAGCGCGACCACGGCGACACCCAGAATTGCCTGTCTCGGATTATGTCCCCCCAATAAAAACAACAATAGTGCGATCAACAGCAAGAATACCATCGGTGTTACGGGATACCCTGGCGTGCGATAAGGGATCGCTTGGTGGCCCTTGCGACGCAACACGAACAGGGCCGCGACCGTGAGCGCAATAAAGATCAGGACTACAAAAACGAAATAGGAAATGATCGTGTCGAATGTACCTAAAAGCACCAGCAGCGAGGCTAGCGTTGCTTGAATGAGGATCGCGCGCGCAGGCGTTCCATAACGTGGGTGAATCGCAGCTGCGGCCGGAATGAATAATCCATCACGGGACATCGCAAAGTAAACACGCGGCGCTGACATGACGACAGCAGCGAGGCTTCCGAGTACCGCCACGATCACAATACCAGACAATATCTCTCCGCCAAGACGCCCGAACAACACCTCGCCCGCCTGTGCGGCAAATGTCTGACCAGAGGTGACCTGTTCCAGCGGCACGAGATACATGAAAGCCGCGCTGGTAAGAATATAGACAGCTGTCAGAATCGCCACCCCGTAAACTAGAGCGCGGGGTAAAGTGCGTTCGGGATCGCGCACTTCTCCAGCCAGCTTACTCAGATCCCACCAGCCTGCGAATGAGAAGAACGCGCCAACAATACCGCCAGCCAAAGCGCCAAGCAAAGGCTCAGATCCGGGCCGTTGGGCCACGAGCGGTTGAAAGTTGGACCACTGTCCCGCCCTTAAACCAAATCCCCAGAGGATCACGAGGCCGAGTAGTCCGACTTTGAGAATGGTAAGCCAGCGTATCAACCAACCTCCCAATCTGACTCCGCGTATGTTTACGAGCGCGACGAAGACTATCGAGCCAATGGCAACTGCTTTTGTTCCTGCCGCGGAGAGCTTGAAGATGTAGCCGACATAACTGGCAAGTCCCACTGCCAGCGCGGCAGTGAGCCCTGGATCCATCACGAGCAGCGCCATCCATCCATACAGGAAAGCGATCGGCCTTCCGTATGCTTCGCGAAGGTAAACATAGCCGCCGCCAGACTCGGGAAACCTTGCCGCCAACTCGCCATAACAAAGAGCGCCGCACAGCGCCATACTTCCCATCAGCAACCAAACGATCAGCAGCCATAGCGGCGATCCCAGCGACTTTGCCATTCCAGCAGGCGTAAGGAAAATGCCAACGGCGATGACCTCTCCTACAATCAGGGCTGTGGCGGTGCGGAGACCGATTTGCCGCTTAAGATGTGGCTGCGATTGCACCCGGTTACAGGTTTTCCTTTGGTGACTCGTTTAATTATGGCTTGTTTGATTTCGCCGCCGGTCGCGCCACTTTGTACATCTCGATTGCGATTCGATTTTCCAGATCGCCTTGATAAAGATCGAAATGATCGCGACCTTCAATGACTTCAAACGTCGCGTCGCTTCCCAGACCGTTTAGTGTGTCACGCAGCAAATAGACGGCTTCTTCAAGATGAAAATTGTCGGCACTGCCGACGACAACGTGCAGTTTGCCCCGTAGTCTTGGTCCGAGCGTCTTCCAATTGGCAAC
>DATBRN010000264.1:0-4551 GCA_036560225.1 Pyrinomonadaceae bacterium
AGCGCCGGGGTCGGCCTACCGCCAAACTAACCTGATAAGTGATGCACCCGGCTTAGCTCCCGTTCTGGATCCTCTGCTGGTAAATCCCTGGGGAATCACGATGACGGCGAGCAGTCCTTTCTGGCTCGTTAACAATGGGACCAGCACGACGCAGCTGATACGCGGCGACGTGGGCGGCGCGCCCGTCGTCCTCAACACAAGCCCGCAAACCGTTACCATTCCGGGCGGGTTGCCGACAGGCACTGTCGCAAATCCTACCAGCACCGACTTCGTGCTTCCCGGCCCATGCGCTTCCGCGCCGTGTGGAGCGAACTTTCTCTTTGCCTCGATCACGGGCAACATCTCAGGTTGGGACCCGAACGCGCCCGCCGCCGGCTCGACCACCGCGGTCATCGCCGTCAGTCAGCCAGGCCATGTTTATACGGGACTCGCCCTCGCCAATAACGGCACCAACCATCTGTACGCCGCGGACTTCAACAACGGCACTATTGACGTCTTCGACAGCAACTTTGTCTTGCAGCCGGCCGCCAGCTTTCCCTTCGCCGACCCGACCATCCCGAACACGATGGGGAATACCTATCACCCCTTCAACATTCAGACCATCGGTGGCTCGCTCTACGTGGCGTACGCCAAGGTCGGCACGGACGGGGAGGACGAGGAGGGCATCGGCAACGGCTTCGTACGCCGCTTCAACCTGAACGGCGTGCGCGACCTGACCTTTGGGATCAACAATGGCGCATTGAACTCGCCGTGGGGTGAGGTACTTGCTCCTGCTAGTTTCGGCATCTTTGGCGGTGCGCTGCTGGTTGGTAATTTTGGTGAAGGCAATCCGAGCATTCATGCCTATAATCCGACTACCGGGGCTTTCCTCGGCACTCTGCAAAACGAAGCTGGAGACGGCATCGAGATTGATGAGTTGTGGGCGCTCACGTTCGGCAACGGCGGTGCGGGCGGCGACCCAAATACACTTTACTTCGCTGCCGGCATCGGCGAGGAGGAGCACGGCCTGTTCGGCAAGCTCAACCCGACGACGGCCACCGCCACCTCGCTCATCCAGTTTGCAACCGACGAATTCGTGATCGGTGAAGGCTCCGGCCACATCGACATCACGGTGACGCGCGCGGGCGACGCCTCGGGCACCGCCACGGTCAACTTCAACACCTTCGACGAGTCAGAGCCGGATCACGCCTCGCAAAAGTCGGACTACGAGATCGCGCTCGGCACGCTCTCTTTCGCCCCGGGTGAGACCTCGAAGACCTTCCGCATGCTGATCGTCAACGACACCTTCGACGAGAACGACGAGACCATCGACCTCATGCTCTCGAACCCGACGGGTGCGGGCGTCGGACTCGGCAGCCCGAACACGGCCGAGGTGACGATCCTCGACAACGACACCGGGGCGCCAACGACGAATCCGATTGACGACTCGACATTCTTCGTTCGCCAACACTACCTCGACTTCCTCAACCGCGAACCGGACCCGGGGGGCTTGGCTTTTTGGGTTAACCAGATTGAGTCGTGCGGGACAGACGCTGCTTGCCGTGAGATCAGGCGCATCAACGTAAGTGCCGCTTTCTTCCTGTCTATCGAATTTCAGAAGACCGGGTTGGCGGCTTATTTGACGCACCGGGCGGCATTCGGCGCATCGGCGTCAGGAAGTCCAGCACCCGTTCTCTTTGGCACATTCGAACATGACACGCAGGCTCTGCAGAAGGACTTCATCTTCGGACAACCGGGTGCGGACGCGGTGCTTGAAGCAAATAAGGTCGCGTTCTTTAATGACTTTGTGACCAGACCTGAGTTCGTCAGTAAATATCCGTCAACGCTGACCAACGCTCAGTATGTCGATAATCTATTGGCGAGTGCGGGTATGTCGCCTAGCAACTTCGTCGTGAACCTGACTAACAGTCAGGAGAATCCACCGACGTTCCCAACCACTACCGGCGGTGCTCGCAGGCCGTCGTCTTTCGGCACGGCGATCTTTAACATGAACGCGGCGCAGACACAGATGACATTTACGGCTACGATTAGCAACATCGACTTCACGGGTTCGCAAACGGCAGACATAAACGACAACATGGTCGCCGCCCATATCCACGCCAGCCCTTCTGTTACGCCCACCACCAATGGGCCAGTCGTTTGGGGGTTCTTTGGCGCCCCGCAGAACGACAATAATCCCAATGATGTAGTAAAGACTGACGGTCCCGGAGTAGGCGGAACAATCAGCGGCAAATGGGATCCACCCGAGGGCAACGGCACGACATTCGCGGCGCAGTTGGCGAATCTAACGGGCGGTCACGCGTATATCAATTTCCACACTACGCAATTTGGTGGTGGCGAGATCCGGGGGAATTTCCCCGAGATGACCGCTTTCCGCCAATCTCTTATCGACGGCCTGAATGCCACCACAGACACCCGCGCCACGGTGCTGCGGAAAGTGGCCGAGTCGGCATTTCTGAATCAGCGCGAATTCAACGGGGCCTTCGTCTTTATGGAGTACGCTGGCTATCTGAGGCGTGATCCAGACACGTCGGGCTTCAACTTCTGGCTCAAGAAACTCAATGAGTTCGGTGGAAACTTTGTCAACGCCGAGATGGTGAAGGCATTCATCAGCTCAGGCGAGTATCGCCAACGCTTCGGCGTCTAACAACCAGCCCAGTCTGAACTGGACATCAACCGAGAAAGGGAGCGACGGCGCTCCCTTTTCTCTTTCACTCTCCTGGGACCGCGGGCGTCCCGCCCGCAATGAGCGCGAAGCGCGAACAACCGTTTCCAGCTTGGGTGGCGACGCGAGGTGGCGGGCGGGACGCCCACGGTCCCAGTGAGCGGCCCCAGTAAAGTGGCTTCCGTTTCCTCACTTCTGCTACATTCAGCGCATGACGGCTGCCCTGCGCGTTGAGAAAATTTCAAAGCAGTACCGCATCTACGAGCGCCCCGGCGATCGCCTGAAGGAATCTCTCACCCGCGGATTGCTGCGCCGTCATAAAGAATTCTGGGCGCTGCGCGATGTCGACTTCGAGATCGAAGCAGGGACTACGGTCGGAATAGTTGGTCCTAACGGCTGCGGCAAGTCGACACTCCTGCAGATTATCTCGGGTACGCTGGCGCCAACTCATGGCGACGTTTGGCATGAAGGACGAATTGCGGCTTTGCTCGAACTGGGCGCCGGCTTCGATCCGGAGTTTACGGGCATCGAAAACGCTTACATGAACGCGAGCTTGCTGGGACTAACCCGGCGGGAAACAGATGCGCTATTTCCCGCCATCGAACGTTTTGCCGAGATCGGCCCGTTTCTTTATCAACCCGTTAAGACCTATTCGAGCGGCATGTATGTTCGCCTCGCTTTTGCAATTGCAGCCAGCGTCGAGCCCGATATCCTGATCATCGACGAAGCGCTCGCCGTTGGCGATGCAGTTTTTCAGCACCGTTGCCTGCGCCGGATCAACGAACTCCACGAACGGGGTGCGACCGTGCTTTTTGTGTCACACGATGCGGCCGCTGTGCGTGCCCTGTGTTCGCGTGCGATTCTTCTGAAGGCCGGCAGTGTCATAGCCGATGGCAAACCCGCCGATGTGCTCAACCTCTACCAGAAGATCATTATGGAGCGGGAACAAGCTTACGAGGCTGAGGCAGATACCCTAAGATCGGAATCAATTCAGCCCGTAGAGAGTCTTGCGCCCGTTAGCTATGCTTACCGTCACGGCGATAGAAGCGCTGAGATCATTGGAGCTGAACTGAAGGATGCTACTCGTGCCCGCGTAGAAATCGTCGAGAGCGGTGAGCCGCTAACGTTGCGGGTGGTGGTGCGTTTTAATCACGATCTGGACGATCCAGTCATTGGCTTCCTTCTCAACAACTCCCATGGCATCCATGCCTATGGCACTAACACGAAGGAACAGCAAATGGAGTTTGGCGCGGTGCGCAGTGGTGAGGTAATCGAAGTTGTTTTTGCTTTCAACTGCTGGCTCGGTGTCGATCAATATACGATCTCGCTGGCGGTCCATAGTCGAGACGGCAAATCCTATGACTGGCTCGACGCAGCGCTATTCGTGAGAGTCACAAATCCGACATTGACGGAAGGAATCGCCAACCTGAATGCCAGCGTTACCATACGCCACCGCGCATTGGGTCCTGAAGCCCTTGAGCGCGAGAGCGTAGCTGTCAGTCGAGACCATGAGAGTGTGCGTTATGGCTGAAACGGAAGTTGAAACCATTTTGCGAGAGATACGCGAACGCGTTCTTTCCCAACAAGCTGCGGCACCCGCCCGCACCACGGGTGGAAGTGAGGGCAACGGCGCATCTGACTCTGGTCCTGCGCAACAGATGGCGCAGGGAGAAGACGCGAAAACCGTTGCCTCCGAAAACCTGGCGCTCATCAACTCCTATCTGACAACTACGGCACGCGCGTGGGATCGCCTGCCGCCCCTGGTTAGCAATCGCAGCGGTGTTGCGGCGCGTCTTGAACTCTGGGTCAAGCGTCACCTTAAACGTGCGACGCGCTGGTATGCCTGGGAGCAGGTGAATTTCAACGCCGCGGTCCATCACGCGCTT
>DATBRN010000265.1:0-1621 GCA_036560225.1 Pyrinomonadaceae bacterium
ACCCGCTGCCACAGCCCCCGGCTGTGGCCCATACTGGCCAACTACGGATGAGCAGAAAACAGACTGCGAAATTATGAGAGTTGCGATCTGTCAGCGCCCTGGCTCAAGCGGCCCAGTGCTTATCACCGGGCAGGGCGCTAATGCGGCGCTAGGCTACACCCAGTTGAGATGGCTGTCAATCATGCCGCTGCCTGATTCATGCCCAGTGCAAAGAGAAGCATGCTGCCGCGTTGTCAAACAGGAGATTCAGATGTTTGGTTGATTCCCTCAGCAAATGGAGGGCAATCTGGACCCAGGAGATGACGGTCTGCTTCTTTTTCGCGACGCAAAATTTAGCCGCGTAGCCGAGCTTTTTTCCGCGCATCCCGATGACGGCCAAGATCAAGAGCACCAGGGCCAAGGCGATGAGCAAGTTCTCCAGCCGCCGGGCTTGTTTGACTCTGACGCCTTCCAACTCGAACTCCTGCTTTTGGTCCCGGAAGCTCTCTTCGCACCAAAATCTCCGCCGATAGATCTCGACGATCTGCCGCGCGGTCAGTGGCAAGTTGGTCGCCAACAGCCAGCTACTCACTTTCCCCTCGATCCGCGCACAATTGCAGACCAACTTAATCGAGTATCTTTTCGTCTTGTGCAGGAGCACGTCCTTGAGCTTGAAAGTTTGCCCCACTGACAGACGATAGTCACCGAGCTTGCCACCATATTCCGCGCACTCGATCCAGACATCGGCCTTCAACCGGATGACATAAGAAAAGCCCAGCGCGGCGATCAAGCGCAATAAATCCGTCCGGCGAAACCCGCGATCGGCGACCAGCACGGTCTTCCAGGACTTCGGGATGCATCTTCTAAGTGATTGAATAAATTGCTCTTCCGTCGCGTTCTGGCTGACTTTGAACTGCCATTTCTCGACCGCCCATTGCAACACCGGGACGGCGCGTCCCTCAACTGGAATCAGGGCTGAGAGCACCTGGTAACGGCCGACCGAGGTCCAATCAATGATCACTTCCAGGTACTCGTAGGACTGGAGATGAAGGCGACGACGCAGTTGTGCCATCATGCGCCGGGCGACGACCTCTTTGTTTTCCTCTTCATTGATCCGCTCATTATCCACGAAGCGAAAGACTCGTTTCAGGTTATGCACAAACTCCACGCTCGTCTCAAAGCAGCGCGCGATCTCGGCTTCCAACAGCGAGCCGCAGAGGAGCAGGCCGCAGACGACTTGGCTGATGGTGGCTTGTTGCGTGGGCAATAGTCCTTTGGTCACGGGTTTGGTAAACTTCTCAACGCGTTTCAGACGCATCTAGGGCCTCCTTTGTGAACTGGGATTTAGGCATCCCAATTATACTCACATAGGAGGCTCGATTTTTACTGGGCATGAATCAGATACTGTGTGAGAATGCAGTACGAATCATGATTAAGGACGTTCCATTTTTATACTGCTTTCAGCCAGTGATCTCTAACGATATCCGGCAGAATTGGCGGCAGCACATCCAACCCCAACACGAAGAGCCACAGCGCGGGCGTCGCGCTTCTCGTGCGGCAATACGTGGGTCTAGTAAAAAGGTATAGTCGACACTACCTTCCCCACTCGAACCACTTCTTGAAGAGTGCCCGCACCCTCGGC
>DATBRN010000266.1:0-29233 GCA_036560225.1 Pyrinomonadaceae bacterium
TGTTGACCCCACTGACCCGAACATCGTTTATGTTGAGTCTCAGAATGGCAACGTCTCGCGCCTGGAGTTGAAAACAGGTGAACGCAAGTCAATTAAGCCCGAAGCGCGCCCCAGCGAAAAACGTTATCGCTTTGACTGGAACTCTCCCATCGTTATCTCCCCTCATAACAGTCGCACGATCTATTTTGCCGGCAATCGCGTTTTCAGATCGCCGGATCGTGGTAACACCTGGACGTGGAGTGAAGACTTAACCAAAAATCAGGATCGCGAGAAACTGCCCATCATGGGCGCGGTGCCCGACAAGAACATGCTCTCGCGCCACGACGGCGTGGAGACGTTTGGGCAAGTTGTGACGCTGGCTGAGTCGCCCATCAAGGAAGGTTTGTTGTATGCCGGCACTGACGACGGTAATCTGCAAATCTCGCGCGATAGTGGACGGACCTGGAAGAACATTACCGCCAATGTTCCTGGTGTGCCCGCCGGCACGTACGTGAATCGCGTGGTCCCTTCGCGCTACGCTGAAGGCACAGCTTATCTAACGCTCGATGGACATCGAGCCGACGATTACAACCCTTACCTTTTTGTCACTACCGATTACGGCGAGTCGTGGAAGCCGATCAAATCCAACCTGCCGGCTGGTGTAACAGCGCGCGTGATTCGCGAGCATCCTCGCAATCAGAATCTGTTATTTCTCGGGACAGAGTTTGGCGCTTACGTTTCGTTTGATCGCGGAGGCAGGTGGACCCGTTTGAAAGGTAATCTGCCATTGGTGCGTGTTGATGATATTCAAATCCAGGCCCGCGACAATGCTCTCGTGTTAGGGACACATGGGCGCTCTGTTTGGGTGCTTGATGATCTGAGCCCGCTGGAACGCGCATCTGAAAACATACTGACCTCTGACATACACATGTTCGACGTTGCTCCGGCAACGCACTTTCGACTTTACGGGCGCAAGGGCAACACCGGCCACAAATGGTTCTCAGCACCAAATCCTCCCTACGGGGCGGTTATCAATTACTACGTCAAGGACAAACCGAAAGATGATGTCAAGATCACTATTACCGATCAGAGCGGCGCGTTGTTGCGCGAATTGAAAGGACCAAAGGAAGCCGGACTAAATCGCGTTGTTTGGGATCTGAGGTTAACGCCAGCGGCGCCACCTCCCGAGGGACAGGGCGAAGGTGGCGGTTTCTTCGGCGCGCCGCGAGGACCACGCGTACAACCCGGCACCTACACCATCAAAATTGTGGCGGGCGACAAGACTGCGACAGGCAACGTGAGAGTCCAGGAGGATCCGCGTATTCAGATTGTTGAGGCTGATCGAGGCAAGCTCAGTGAAGCTATCTCTAAGGTCTATGCGTTGCAAAAGTCTGCCGAAAGCGCCCGAAAGACTATGCAAAGTTTGAAGACGCAAATCACCACGCTTCAAAATTCGCTCAAAGACAACGCTGACGTACCCAAGCCAGTGAATGATTCAGTGCAGAAACTTTCGGATTCACTCGTGACAATTCAGAAGAAGTTGGTTGCGACGCCCGACACCAGCGGCAGTGCCGGACCAGCCCTCCCTGACGAGCCACGGCCGTTGTTAAGCCAAATCAACGGTGTCGCCTTCGGCCTTGACAGCTACACCGCGGCGCCCACTGAAGATGAGAAGACCAGAATTGAAGATCTATCGAAGCAGTTGAGAGATTTCCTTGCGGAGTTCAACAAATTCATGGGCGAAGATGTGAATAATCTCAACAAGCAACTGCGCGATAGCGGCCTTCAGTTCCTGAATCCCGGCAAGCCCATCGAGCCTCCACCGTCTTTTTATTAGAACCGGGGACCGTGAGGTTCAAGAAGCCCTGAACCCTGGGACCGGCGCTGGCCGGGACCAAAACCTTCAACCCGGCTGCGGGGTCTCCCGACCCCGCAGCCTTTTTTTATTTTCGCGCAAGTCCGAGGCGACTCGCGCGTTCCATCCGGCAGAAACCACCACTCTCCTTTTTCAAATAGGTTCTTTCCCGTTGCTCTCCTCGTGTGCCAGGCGCCGCGCCGGCTCCCCGCTCGTGCGTACGGAAGAAAATCCGACCCAACCACGTCTTATAGATTGGGTCAATAACCCGACAATTAATGGAGAGTTAATATGAGCAACGATGAAGTCACAAATCTGTTCAATGTGCGCTCCCATAACCCATCCTTTTTTGCAGTCAAGAACAGCAACGCTTATCAGGGCGAGTTGCTGGACTTTTGCATACCTGTAAACCTGCACTTCCCACCGGCGGAGTTGAGCCAGATGATTCGGAATGATCTTGGCGAGATCCTCAGATACTATCCCGACTACGCGGAAGTGCATCAGCGCCACATCGGCGAAATGACCGGACTAGCACCCAACACAATCGTGGCGGCCAATGGTTCCACTGAGATAATCACTTTGCTCTGTCAGGAGGCTAGAGGACCGATCGTTACGTCCGTACCGACCTTTAGCCGCTGGACTGACCTGCCCGAAGAACTGAAGGTGCCTTTGTATCCAATCGTGCGGAAACGTGAGAACACATTCAGGCTGGAGGTGAAGGAGATCGTCAAACGCGTACGGGAGGTCGGAGCACGGACGCTTGTTATCTCCAACCCCAACAACCCTACGGGCGCCTGGCTCACTCTCGAAGAGATCAAAGCACTCGCAAGCTCGCTAGCGGATCTCGACTCTGTGATCATTGATGAGTCGTTCATAGACTTCGCCGATCTGGAGACTGCGGCGACATTGATCGGTCGTACACGCAATCTGGTAATCGTAAAAAGCATGGGCAAGTCGCTCGGCTGGCATGGCCTTCGGCTTGGCTATGCCGTGGCGGAGCCGGGGCGGGCTCAGGCCTTGCGCGCGCGATTGCCGTTCTGGAATATCAACGGCCTGGCAGCTTATGTGTTGAAAACTGTCACACGGTTCAAACGAGAATACCGAGAGAGTTTCGCGAGGGTTGCCGAGGATAGGCGTTACATGATCGAACGACTCTCGACTGTCGCCGGTCTAAAGATCTATCCATCAAGGGCAAACTTTCTATTCGTTGAACTGTCAGAAGGATTGTCAGGGCGAAGACTACGCGATCGGCTCCTCAAAAACTATGGAGTCATGGTGCGGGAGTGCAGCAACAAGATAGGTGCCGGCGAGCAATATCTGCGTTTGGCAGTGCAAACAAACGCTGCCGTCGACCTGCTGGTTCCAGCGTTAGGCCAGGAAATGGCCGGGCGTGAATGGAAAAAGGATCCAGGCGTGAATGGAAAAAAGATCCGTTTAGAGAGCGCACTTGTGCGCCGCCGCGTGGGTCAGCTCAACGGGCCTCGCGCCGCACCGATGGCGGACAAGTCCGCGGGCTAAACGGACGTAAATCGAAAAGTCAGCTCAACGGGCCTCGCGCCGCTCCGATGGCGGACAAGTCCGCGGGCTAAACGGACCTAAATCGAAAAAGAACCGGCGTGAATGGAAAAAGAACCGGCGTGAAATGGAAAAAAGAGCGGTTTAGAGAACGCAGTCGTGCGCCGCTTTCAGTAACCTGCGCGAGGTGATGTTGTTCTGGATCGCGATGCGAGGTTCGAACTTGTTGTAAACACAGAGGCGGGGTCAATCCGCAATCGAGGACGGGCAGCTGCGGATGGCAGGCCTACGTTGCCGCGATAGATTTCAATATGTGAGTGTTTATAGTAAGCGATCGAGCCCCCACGACCCCCAATATTTCCAATTCGAACGCGGCCGCCTTCGTCACTCAAATAGAAATCGGCAATGTGAAATACGGCAAGCGTGACGTCGGTAAGATTGCCTAATCGTGGATAGTAAAAAGTGATTGCAGCGTCGGTAGGAGTAGGCACGTTGCTGTGTGACGTGAAGCCGGCCGGAACATAGATCGGCGTGTTGCCAGTCCCGCTCGCATTACCGTAGAGGTGCATAGCATAAGAGAGATGTCCGCGACGCACTTTTCCATCGTCACCAATCAAGTCTCCCCGGTACAAGGGATATTGGCTTCCTAATCCCGCAGGCTCAAAGCTATGGGCGGCTGCAACCGCGCCGGGGCCACCGAATATTGAGGCCAGCATCGAATCAGAGGCTGCCATCGCCGGCGTGTACACCGGAATAAGAGCATTGGAAGGAATGCGCTTTGAAGTTACTCCTCCCGCGGGCGCGTATGCGGATGTCCCAGCACTGTAGGAAATGCGCTTCGCAGTCACTCCTTGAGCGGGAGCGTAAGCAGAAGTAACAGCCTGGGAGGAAACGCGTGTTGCGACCGCCCTAGCGGACATGAGTTGAACCACCGGTCTGGTGCTAATCGTGTCATTCGAAATCGCCCATGTTTGTCGCTTTACAGAACCGTGACCCCAGGTTTGCGTGATTGAACTGACGTGGTTCTGCTCATAACCGAAGGTAATCGTTCTTCCGGAGACATCGACGATCGTATCAATTGAGGCATCATTCGTATATTTAAGATTGATGACCATGCCGCGCCGATCTCTAATCTGACTGCAATGAAACTCGCCGTTGCCGAACGAAGAAAAAGTGTAGACGGTTCCCTCGCCAGTGGTTAACAGCTTAGCGTATCCCTTATCGTCCAGACGCAATCTTGAATTCCCTTTTGCTTCAAATTGGCGCTGCCCTCTGAGCGAAACGAGATCGATAAACTGAGCGGGTCCTCCATCTTTTGGCATAACCATCAAAATGTATTTGCCGGCGCGTTCGTTGTAGTAAAGAGACTGGAATAGAGGAAACTGAAACTGATCCATCGAATAAACGATTGAGAGGTCGACGGCTCCTCTAATGCGTTCCGGCAAACTTAACAAAGGCTGACCCGCGTCCTCGAGGTTCCACCGGTAGGGCAAAATCGAACTGCTTGCCGGAACAGATTCGACTTTTGCGCTTACTACGATAGCGTTAAGAACCGCAAGCGTAACTATTGCAGCCACAATCAGTGCGGAAACGAGTAAAAAACGATAAATGAGGGATAGGTTTGTTCGGACGAAGGTGAGCATGCAGATAACTCCATGTGCGCGGCAGGAAACCGATTGGCTTCGCGTGGCGAAGTGGGCAAGACCGGGTGCAAAGAAGGACTACGATTCGTCGGGGTTAGGGATGCTGGGCTGGGTACTTCGACCCCGTCATCGACGTTTGTCAGAGTTGACTCTTCGGCTAATTTGAGGAGCTTGAGAGTCTCCAGAAGCAGGGCTGATTCTGGGATGGTGGGCTAACTCTCTTTCTCGGCGAGCGACTTTGAATCGCATCGCGGGTGCGGCTAACCCGCGAGCCTTTGGGCAATCACTGTGCCCGAAGAAATCCCAACTCCACTTCCGATCACCAGACCTTTCTTCAGACACGCCGCGAAGCTTGCATTGGCGAAATGCTCCGTTTTTTAACACATGCGCGTTCGTGAGGTCCTCATCATGAAGAATTGTCGTGTCTTTTGTGGGCACGAGTGCCGCCTCGGATTTTCTCCAGGTCTGCAGGACGAGCAATAATTACACTCCCGCTGCGCAATAGTTACATCGCTTCTGGCTGTCTTCTCTGATTTTGATCTCTTTCAGTTGAGGTGTTGGCACGATCTGTGCCATATGAGCGGCGGGGCTAGCTAAAGCTCCAAAGAGAGCCCGTCTGTGGCGAAACTGCGCGGCGAAACCACCTGCCGTGTTCCTAATTGTCCACCTCCTCCAGTCTGCCGAGCGTAAATTCGTCCTGGCTCGGTATCGCCCACCAACTTTTCCAAAGACTCAGTACGCGTTCGGGTTCGCAGAACACTGACTCCATGATTGAAGCACAGACACCATCAACGTTTCCGACGTCTGGGGTTCCCCAGGAGCTCGGGCAGTCTCTTCCATCCGCCTTCGACGAAACGGTTGAACGGAGCGCAGACCATCGCATTTTGATTGTGGATGACGAAGAAAGTGTGCGGAAAATGTTTGCGGAATACTTGCGCGAGAATTTTGAATGTAAGACAGCGGCGTCAGCGGACGAAGCGCTCGCCGAACTCGCGCTTCAGCCTTATGCCCTGGTGATTTCCGACATGATGATGCCGGGTCGAAACGGGGTTGAGCTCTTGCGCGAAATACAGTCGCGATACCCGGAGACAGCGGTCATCATGGTTTCAGGAGTGGATCGCCCACAGCGAGTGCGGGACGCGCTGCGTGTTGGAGCATTCGACTATTTGATTAAACCATGCGAATTGGGTGTTCTGACCCTCTCGGTCGAACGCGCGCTTGAGCGCCGTTCATTGCAGCGCACCGCCAGAATCTACAAGAAACATCTCGAGAGTCAGAATATTGAGCTCGCCAATCGCAAGCGAGAACTGGAGCGGCTCCAGGCTCAGCTTGTACACACAGAAAAGATGGCCAGTCTCGGCCAGCTCTCTTCCGGAATTGCCCACGAGCTCAACAACCCCGCTGGTTTCGTATACGGCAATATGGATCTGCTCCAGGATTACGTCCTGGAGCTATCAAAGCTCTTTGACGCGTACGACAAAGTGGCACTGCCTGAGGAAGCTGCGCAAGTGGTCGGTTTGATAAAAGCCCAGATTAGTTACGAAAGAATAATGGGGGATCTCAACTCGATCATTTCGGATTGTCGTGAAGGAGCTCAGCGAATTTGCGACGTAGTTAAGAACCTTCGCCTGTTCTCTCGCCTCGACGAGGCGGAACTGAAAAGCATAAATATTCATGACGGCATCGATTCAACAATTCGTCTGCTGTCATCCTATTTCAGCACCGGCCACATCACGCTGCGACGCGATTACGGTAGTCTGCCGGCTGTAAATTGTTATGCCAGCCAAGTTAACCAAGTCTGGATGAACCTGCTCGTCAATGCGGCGCAGGCCGTTCGCGACCAGGGCGAAGTAACGATCTCAACCAGACTCGATGACGACTCCGTCGCCATCGCGATTAGCGACACAGGCACTGGCATACCTGAAAATGAACTCTCCAGAATTTTCGATCCTTTCTTTACCACTAAGCCCGTCGGCGAAGGCACCGGCCTCGGTCTCTCGATTTCTTACGGAATCGTCGAGCGGCACGGAGGAACGATTGCTGTCGAGAGCAAAATTGGTACGGGCACAACCTTCACGGTCAGAATTCCAATTCAGGCCATAAAACCTCTTTCCAGATTAGAGACCACGACAAGTTCCATGGGGGAATTGACTTATGACTCATAAACTACTGATTGTTGATGATGAGCTTCCGAATCTCCGGCTGCTCGAACGGCTGTTTGCCAAAGACTTCCAGGTCCTTACGGCTCCCTCGGGACCGGAGGCGATACGGCTTCTCGAGCAACATGACGTCGCCATTCTGATTACCGATCAGCGCATGCCCGAGATGACCGGCATCGAGCTGTTAAAGCGGTCCGCTCGGCTACGGCCACATATGGTGCGCATTCTGCTGACCGGTTACACCGATTTGGAGGCTCTTGTCGAAGCTATCAATTCGGGCCTGGTTTATATGTACATCACCAAGCCATGGAACAACGACGATCTTAAAGTCCGAGTTAGTCGCGCTTCTGAACACTATCAGCACAACAAGAATCGCTCGGCACTCGAAGATGGGAACAGACGACTTCTTCTGAGGTTAAATGAAGTAAAGCTCGGAGTTGTCGGCGCGCTGACTGAGATGTTGAGGGTCAGGGACAATCACGCAGCAGACCACGCTCTCCGAGTGCGCAATTATGCAATGATGATTGCCACGAAGCTTGGTATCAGCCAGGAACAAGAAGAGGACTTGTCCATAGCGGCGTTGTTACACGATCTCGGTCGAATCGATACCTATCGCAACCGCGCGACGAGTTCACGAAAGTCTTCAGTTGACCAGACGCTCATTCAAGGATATTCTGAGTGTGAGGCACGGCTCCTGCACGCCGTACCCGAGCTCGCCAACGTCGCGGAAATTGTCACATCCCTTCGTGAAAACTACGACGGCACCGGCACTCCAAGAGGCCTAAAAGCGGAACAAATACCGCTATCCAGCCGCATACTCCGACTTGCCGACGAATATGATCAAATGATCTTGCCTGAGGCCTCCGCGTCTCTGACTCATGATGAGGCGATGAGGTTCCTGACTCAGCGTTCAGGGAAACAGTTTGATCCAATGGTCGTCGAAGTTCTGACGCAGTTCTCTCCTGAAGATCTAGGTGAACGCCTGGATTCGATCCCAACGTACGGCGAACACAATCGCCTAAGGCAAGATAGCTATGATCCTGCCTTCGTAGACTCGGTGCTCTGATAAGAGTATTCCGTTCTCCGAGCAAGGCACCCGCCGCACCTGCAGTCCGCCCAATTCACCCCGCCCCGGATCCCCCGTCCGGCCGCAGCTGTAAAGCGCCTTCCCCCGATCAAGGCGGCTCACATCCCACCGAAGTCAATAGTTCTTCAACCGTTGCTTCCTCGAACAATGAAAAGCCTTCTCTTTGCACTCACCCTATTGCTGTTTGTTCATGCCACAGCTCTCCCGGGAAATAAAACCGGTGACGGAGCCGGCTACAGCACTGCAACGGCGACTGCCTTCTGGCCTCAAGATTCAACTGTGAACGTCTATTTTGTTCGAGACTTGTTTACGTTCGAGCAACAGCAAGTCCTTCGGCAGACACTGGAAAGCTGGACAACTTCACAAGCAACGTCGACGGTTAGGTTCTCGTACGCTGGGGAGACTGGAGGGCTGATTGATTGCCTGGGCTGCCTCACGCTGACCCGACAGGATCTCTCCGCCAACCGCCGCAAGCGCTACGTCACATTCAACCGTCTGCGAGGGAATCATACGGGCCAATTAATTTCGGCCTGGATTGGATTTGAGACCTCAATTACGGATTCGCAAAAGCTGAAAAACTTACTGGTTCAGGTGCTGGGCGCAGAAGAGCTGCTTCGCGTTAGCACCAGCATGACCACGGACATTCATGAAACGCCAGAGCGTCACAGATAAGGATCGAAGCCCCAAGGAACCACCGTTATCTACAGAAGAACAAGCGAGACGACAAGACATGAGTGCTATCAAGACAATTCTCCGAATACTCACCCTAACCTTCCTGCTGTTTGCCCTACTGGCAGCGCCGCTATTCCCCTCACACGCGGCCACACGTGATCGTAAAACGAAAACCCAGGCGCGCACTAGCCAGGCAAAAAACCGGCACGGCGCCAGCGAACGCGACCTTCGTTCCAAGGGAAATAAGCGGACGTTAACGGGCCGAGCCCGCCCAACCGAGTTGCGGCGCCTCGAGGCTCGGCGCGAAAAGATCGCTCGACGACATACTGCCGCAGCAGAAGGTAGCTCAACTGACAGTCTTCGCGACCGCGTGCAATCAATGATTTCAATGGACGAAACCGCGGGTGAAGATCCTGAAGTAAGGCGTGTCGCCGTAAAGGCCCTTGGCAATCACGCGGGGACCGTGGTGGTGATGGATCCAAATACGGGCCGGATATTTTCAGTCGTGAATCAGCAATGGGCGCTCCGCGAAGGATTCAAACCCTGCTCCACCATCAAGCTCGTAACCGGACTGGCTGGACTGAATGAAGGACTCATTGACCCGGCCGCGCCAACCAAAATTTCGACTGGCTCTGGAAGAAACCTCACCAGTGCATTAGCCCATTCCAACAACGAGTACTTTCAAGAGGTGGGCGGCCGCGTTGGGTTTGAAAAGTTTCTCTTCTATGCTCGCCAACTTGGACTCGGAGAAAAGACGGGCATCAATGCCAGAAATGAATCCGCGGGACGCGTTCCAGAATACAAGTCTGGTTTCGCCCTCAATCACATGTCGTCGCATGGTGACGACTTTCAGGTAACTGCCGTCCAGCTCGCGACCCTTGTTTCCGCGATGACCAACGGTGGCAGGTTATTAACTCCATTTATCCCTCGCGTTCCACAGGACGAAATGAGGATCAAGCCTCGCGTTCGTCGTCAGATCAAGATCGACACGGAAGTTTGGAGCCGAATGGTTCCGGGCATGATAGGAGCGGTGAACTACGGTTCAGGCAGAAAAGCCTACAATCCGAGTGAGATGATTGCGGGCAAAACGGGTACATGTATTCAAGAGGGTAGCTGGGTAGGTCTGTTTGCTTCGTACGCACCACTGAACAATCCCAAGCTCGCGGTAGTGGTAATCGGCTTAGGACCTGATGGTCGCGGACATTTCCCGGCGGCAGTCGCCGGCGAGATTTATCGAAATCTGAACTACCGGTTTGGAACATCAGTCAACGAGCAGATTGCTAAATTCAAAGCGCCGGCTTACCAGGCAGCGCCAACGGTCGTGGTCAATCGTGATGGTCAAGCAGCACGAGGGGTCGAAAGTCCCCGAGTCGCAGGTCTTAACATCAATCGAGAGAGCGGCTCTCTGGTGCAAAAAAGCATCTGGATAAACAGTGCGCCAAAAGGTAGCAACACTGTCAAGAGCGTGCTGATGTCGGTTCCCAAACGAACTCAAGTTGGGAACTCATTAACCAACTCGAAGTCTGAGCAACAATCGACTACTAGACCACGGCGCGTCTCAGTCGATTCTAATACCGGTGCGAATTGAACAGTCTTCCAGATCCGAACTTTTACTTCGGTTGGTTCGGAGTTGAGGAGGCCGAACATTACGGAGCATCGAGCCTGGGGCGAAAGCAGATAATCGATCAGACCTGAGCGAGGGGAATACCCGCAAGTTTCTGAAAGAAAAGAACTATGATCCAATCCAAACTCATCCTAATTGCTGAAGACAATGTCGTGAATCAGAAAGTCGCGGTGCGTCAGTTAGAAAAGCTCGGTTACCGTGCTGACGCCGTCAACAACGGACGTGAGGCAGCCGAGGCTTTGGCGAGAATTCCATATGACGTAGTGCTGATGGACTGTCAGATGCCTCTGATGGACGGATATGAGGCAACAGCAGAAATTCGTCGTCGTGAGGGACAAGCAAAACACACGAAAATCGTCGCGATGACAGCTAACGCACTCAAAGGAGATCGCGAGAAGTGTCTCGCCGCGGGCATGGATGATTACATCGCCAAACCGGTCAAATCCGAAGACATGGTGAAATTGCTGCAACGAGTTTTTGCCGATTCAACCAGCGACAAAGAAGAATTCGACGGCGTGTCTAAGGAAGTCTCGCCTCCAGTGGATCTGAACAGGTTGCACGAGGCAATGGGAGATCAGGTGTTCGAAATCGTGGATATTTATCTGGAGGAGATGGCTCAGAATCTCGAAAAGCTAACAGCGGCAATCGCTGCCGGAAACGCAGGTGAAGTGGATCTGATCGCCCACAACTGCACAGGAACCAGTGCGAATTGCGGCATCTTTGCGGTGACACAGCCGTTACGCGAGTTAGAGAGAATGGGGCGAGAAGGCCGTCTCGATGGCGCCGAGGCTCTTTGCCGGCAGGTAGTCAGTGAGTTCGAACGAGTGAAGATTTTTTTAAGGGAGAACTTGCCGCAGGTTGCGGTTTAGCAGAAAGGTCGTAAGGAATGTCATCGAAGGATAGTCCCAGTTCGAAACGGATACTGATCGCCGACGATGATCCTGTCATGAGACACCTCCTAACCACCATTGTGCGTAAGGAAGGTTATGATGCGGTCGTGGTCGATGACGGCCGCGAGGCTTATCGCATCCTGCAGACTGACGCTGATTTTCGAGCGGGAATATTCGATATGATGATGCCCCACCTCGAAGGTATAGACATCATTCGTTACATGAGAACAGAAAAACGACTACAGCGCATTCCAGTGATGATGATTAGCGCTAAGCATGACCTTCAACTAATGGCAAAGAGCTTCGAAGCCGGCGCCACGGTTTTCCTTACCAAACCGTTCAACGCCGACCAAATCCAGGGCACGCTGCGAATGCTACTTACAAAACACGCTGAAGCTAAATAGTTCCCGTCAATAATTATGTTACCCGCCGAGAAGTTCAACCTTGATGTGATTCATGCTGGTGTTCCTGAGATCTTCAGCCCGGCGGTGGAGCTCACCGTGCTGGCCAGCCATGACGGAGTCCAGCTCGACGGAGAGCCGGACCTGATTGTTGAATTGATTGATTTATACCAGGAGGATGCTCAGCGCCGAGTCGCTGTGATGCGACAGTCGCTGGCCAAGCGAGATTGGACATCGGTGAAGCGAGAAGCTCACAGCCTGCGCGGAAGTAGTAGCAACCTTGGCGCGTTCAAACTCGCATCACTTTGCGGTGAGATAGAAGGATTAGTACCTGAAGATCAATCTTGTGACATAGAAGCACTCATAAACGAACTTGAGCATGAGCTTGAGCGAGCGCTTGATGTCTTTAGTGCGGAACGGCTGAGGAGATTGCAATGAGGATTCTGATCGCCGAAGACGATCCTATCTCCAGCCGTATTCTCGCGACAACTCTGACTCAATTCGGACACGAGGTTGTTACGGCCAACATCCGCTGCACTGTATGTTGCTAAGTGTCTAAACGCAGAGATGGAATTGCAACTCGGTCAGGATAAACTTACAATTAACCTACAGCAGTCATAGCGAGCTCAGAGTTCAAAGGAGCATGGGGTTTTCTCTGCTCTTGCGCTGCTGATGTCTCTATTTGGTTGTCAATTGTTCCTTTCACTTTTGACAACTGCTGTTTCTGCATGCCGCTCGAACACAGGTAGCGCGTGTTCATGAATATCCGTGAGTTCCTCGACGCCGTACTATCCTCCCGTGCCACCCGGTTGCGAGAAGCTATCGGAGTATCTGAAGGTGCCGCCAGAAAATGGACGGGTAGATCCTTAGCTTCCATTCGTTCGTCCTCAACCCGCAAAAGTGACGCTGGAGTTATCGTCCACGGCGAAGGGCTTTTTTCGACGTTCATGGATCATTTGCCGGCTTACGCCTGGATCAAGAACCTGGACGGTCGCTACGTCTATGTAAATGAGCGCGTAAGACAGTTAGCCCTTTTCCAAAGCGGCCATCTTGGAAAGACTGATGGAGACCTTTGGCCTTCAGAGAGGGCCGCTGCCTACCGCGAAAGCGATCTAAGGGTAGCTGCGAACGGAGAGAAATTTGAGGCTCTCGAGTGGTTCCCCCTCAACGGTGAGCGACGCTATGTGTTGGTCACCAAATTTCCGATCACTGATGAGAATGGAACCATCATCATGGTCGGCGGCACCAGCGTGGACATTACCGAGCAAAAGCGGGTCGAGGAAGCCCTGCGTCAAAGTGAGAGCTTCCGACGGATGATCATTGAATCAGAACCGGAATGTGTGAAGGTCGTGGCGCCGGATTATTCATTACTCGACATGAATCCTGCCGGGCTGAGGATGATCGGAGCCCTTAGCCGGGAACAAGTAGTTGGTCAGTCGGTGCTGGATCTGATAGCTGCGGAGTCCCGCAGCACTTTCATGAACATGCATCAACGAGTCTGTCAGGGAGAGTCAGTCGTTACGGAGTTTGAAATAGTTGGATTAGATGGATCTCGCCGCTGGATGGAGAGCCATGCAGCACCACTTCTCGACAGAGAATTCAAAGTCATCGCGCAACTCGCCATCACACGAGATGTGACGGAACGCCGGCGAGCAGAAGATCGGCTCAGGAGGAACGAGCGCGAACTCGCCGAAGCACAACGCATTGCTCACATAGGAAGCTGGAGCTGGGATCTGAGCGGTAAGACCCAGAGCTGGTCTGACGAGCTTTATCGAATTTACGGACTGCGACGAGGAACAGCTGCATCAACCTACAAGACATTCAGGGAGGTCATTCATCCCGAAGATCGACTTCTGGTCACTGAGTCTGTCGAGCGCGCGATCAGAACCTGTGAACCAATCGATATTCATTTTAGAATTGTTCGACCCGATGGGGAGGAACGAATCCTTCACTCACAAGCGTGTATTGAGTACGACGATCAAGGTATTCCGATCCGAAAGTTCGGGACTGCTCAGGATGTCACTGAACAAAGGAGAGCCGATGAAGCCCTGCGGCAGGCAGAACAAAAATACAGAGATATCGTCGAGAACGCCGCAGAAGGGATCTTTCAAACAACACCGGACGGCCGATTTCTGTCGGCGAACCCCGCCCTCGTAAAAATGTTTGGCTTCAACTCTGCCGAGGAGCTCATTCGCGAAAGAGCTGACATTTCAAATGAGCACTATGTTGATCCGAAACGCCGCGAAGAATTCAAACGACAATTGGAAGAGCATGGAGTAGTAAAAGGATTCGAGTTTGAGGCTTACCGTAAAGATGGTAGCGTAATTTGGCTCTGCGAGAATGTGCGAGCCGTTCGGGACGAAAACGGTAAGGTGCTTTATTACGAAGGGACGACTCAAGATATCACCGAACGACGGAAGGCCGATCACTCATTAAGACTGTTTCGCACCCTCATGGATCGATCCACTGACGCTATTGAAGTCCTCGATCCGAACACGCTGAGTTTTCTCCATTGCAACAAGAGTGCTTACGAGAGCCTCGGATACACGCGCGAAGAGTTTCTGGGGCTTAGTGCGTATGATATCGACCCGAACGTAAATCAGGAGTTGAATGAGCGCCTGCAAGCGGAGATGAGCAAGTCAGATTCTGTTACTTTCGAAAGCGTTCACCGGCGGAAGGACGGCTCTACGTTTCCCGTAGAGATTAACCTCAAAACGGTTTGCCTCGAACGCGACTACCGGCTGGCAGTGGTTCGAGATATCACCGAACGAAAGTTGGCGGAGGAAGCCTTGCGCCACGCCGAACAAAAGTATCGCGAACTGTTCGAAAACGCACAGGATGCAACCTACGTCCATGACCTCAAGGGAACATACACATCGATAAATCTTGCTGCAGAAAAGTTAACAGGGTATTCACGTCAGGAGATACTCGGAAAAGACTTTAGTAGTTTTGTCGCCCCTGAGTATGTGGAGCAAGTGCGCGAGAATCTCTGCCGGAAACTACGGGAACAGGGCGAGACAACTTATGAAGTGGAAGTAATTACCAAGAATGGCCAGCGCGTCCCTGTCGAGGTTAGCAGCCGTCTGATCTACAAGGAGGGTGTACCAGTTGGCGTGCAGGGTACAGCCCGTAACATCGCCGAGCGGAAACGCGCCGAAGAAGCATTGAGGGGTTTCTCCAGGCAACTCATCCAGGCACAAGAAGCCGAACGCGAGAGCATCGCCCGCGAACTCCACGATCAGATTGGCCAGTTATTGACTGCCATCCAGATCAACCTGAAGACAATACGCGATTCAAAGGCGGAAGGATCAGCCCTGCTACTCAACGAGGGTGTCACGCTTGTCGATAAAGCTATTCAGCAGGTGCGCGATCTTTCTTTCGAGCTGCGACCGTCTCTGCTGGACGATCTTGGTCTGACGGCGGCCTTACAGTGGTATACCGACCATTACAGGCAACGTACAGGGATTCAGACTACAACTTCGATATCTCCTGAAAGCCGGAACCGTTTACCCCGTGAGCTTGAGACGTCATGCTTTCGCATAGTTCAGGAGGCACTGACAAATGTAGCTCGTCACGCACAAGCAAAAAATGTTGCAATTGATGTGAGAACCGGAAATGGTGAGCTTTCGCTTTCAATCAAAGACGACGGCATGGGGTTCAATTCTTACGCCGCGACCAATGGCATGTCGCCCAATAGTCTTGGATTGCGAGGAATGGAGGAACGCGTGCGTTCCCTGGGAGGGAAACTTGAAATCTTGTCAGCCCCGAGTGAGGGCACGGAAGTCAGAGTCTATTTTCCTAACGGAACCAAGCAAGAGCATAAAGCTGAATAAAATGCAGCTTATTGCTTGGTCACGATCCGCCAGAGTCGCGAAAGCAGGCGACTCAGGTTCAAGCTCCGACGCTTCAAATTGAAATGTCGTGCCGTCAGGTTGACCTTTAAACCAATCTCCCGGAAAGCCAAGAGGTATTCCCGATTGACCTACAGACACTCCAACGCTACGGGATGCTGGCACGGACGTTGCCAAGCTAATCCTTGCGATCACTGAGTACCGGGCTTCTAAACGCTGGCAACAAGGTTAGGATGTGATAAAAGGGATCTTGTAAGGAATTTCCTGATTGCTCACACAGAATGTTTCTGGGATAGTCCGCATGTCTTTCCTAATCTGATCTAGGGGCGATTGACACGTGGCGGGCGCAAACGGTGTCAAGAATGCAAACTATTGATCCGATTGGGGAGGTTTTAGTTCCAAAGTGTTCGGGTCGCCGGATCGCTTTGGAGCCTCACAGGCAAGTTACTGACCCACCGTGAAAAAAATTCGCGTGTTACTAATAGACGACCACGCCCTGGTGCGAGCGGGAATTCGCGCGCTTCTGGAAAGAGTGGAAACTTTAGAAGTCGTCGGCGAAGCCGGAGATGGTCATGAAGCCCTCGCCTTAATAGAGAGCCTCCGGCCCGATGTTGTGTTGCTTGATCTCACCATGCCGGGCTTGAGCGGCTTTGAGGTCTTGACAGTAACGAGTGAGAAGTTTCCTGAAGTCCACATGATCGTCCTCACAGTTCATGAAGAGGAAGAATATGCCTTTCACGCGTTGCGCGCAGGTGCAGCAGGTTATTTGCCGAAGAGTGCAGCTAGCGCCGAGTTGAAACTGGCAATTGAACATGTAATGGGTGGGAAGAAGTATCTCTCACCAACGGTTGAAAGAGCTGCATTCAAGTCAGAGAAGAATGTGGCGGGTGGTCCAGTGCCCTTGGAAGAATTGACACCGCGCCAGCGGGAAGTTTTGACGTTGATTGCGGAGGGCCATTCGACCAAAGATATTGCCCGCGCCTTGAATATCAGCGCTAAGACCGTGGAAACTCATCGCGCCCAACTTATGGACCGGTTAAACATCCACGATATTGCCAGCCTGGTCAGGTATGCAATTAAGATGGGCCTGGTCTCAATCGAAGCTCGCTCGCCATTAAAAAAGATGGGCAGTGGGACCAATTTTATCTTGACATTGGGCAGCTTGTTTTTCACGCCAGACTTACTAAGGCTTTTCCTCTCCTAATCTCAGGTAATCCCCGATTGTACGCAACGTCGCATCAGCCGTACATTAGATGTTACGGATCACCCCTTTATTTGGCCCCCACGCGCTAATCCCCCAAAACGCGACTCAAGTACTCGGCTATCTAATAGAGAACTCCGCTTCTGGCGATTGCCGGCGATTTTGAGTTTTTGACACTCCGCATGGTCCTCCGTGCCCTCGCCGAAAGGCTTCTCCATGCGGGCAACACGTGGACGACGAAAGAGCCGACGACCGTGCGGCGATCCCTCTTTTAGCAATAGTCGCGACTGAAGCAGTTTGTCTGCACAAGCAGTCACCCGGGTAGATCGATGGAAAACTCGATTCTCCAAGACCAACCGTCGGCATCGTCAGCCGCACAGTCGTCTGACCTGGTGACGTTGCTATCGCAGAAAGTTGTGGGCCAATCGGCAGCCACCAAAGCTATTGTGCCTTAAGTCTACATGTATCAGTCAGGTCTCGCTCCGGCGGACAGACCAGCAGGAGTCTTCCTGCTACTTGGACCAACCGGTACCGGCAAGAGAAAGACTGTTGAGGCGATTGCAGAGCTGCTGCATGGCGACGAGAAGAAGATTCTCAAAATCGATTGTGGCGAGTTTCAAATGGAACATGAAACAGCCAAACTTGTTGGGGCTCCTCGCGGCTATCTTGGTCACCGAGAAACCACTCCCATGCTGACCCAACAGCAGTTGACGGAGGTCACAAGTCACGAGTGTGACTTAGCTCTCGTCTTGTTCGACGAAATAGAAAAAGCTGCTCATTCGATCACCAAACTGTTACTAGGCATTCTCGACAAGGGAACCCTGCGCCTGGGAGATAACACCACCGTCAGTTTCGAAAAGAGCCTTATCTTTTTCACGAGCAACCTCGGCGCCCGAGAGATGATGAAAGAGCTCAACCCTAACATTGGCTTTCAGAGCGCCTCGGCTAAATCAGAAACAGATCTCAGGACGAGACTTGAGAGCATCGCACTAGGCGCCGTGAGAAAGCGCTTCTCGCCCGAGTTTGTTAATCGCATCGATGCGGTGGTCACCTATAAGCCTCTTGATTCGGAGGCTATCGAAATAATTCTCGATCTTAACCTTCGTGCCTTGCAGGACCACGTCAACCTGCGACTTGGTGACCGATATTTCTCAATCGATGTGACTCCCGAGGCAAGGCAGTTCCTTCTACGCAAGGGCATCAGCACAGAATTCGGCGCCAGAGAACTTAAGCGCACAATTCACCGTGAACTTACGCAACCGCTTGCAACCATGGTGGCCCGGGGTGAGATTCTCCCGGGTCCTCAGGTCACTGTTTCAGTAAATGAGGCCGTCGCAGGTCTTTCTATAGTGGCCAGCGGTGGTGCCCGAGCGCCGGCACGGCAAAAACCGACAATTCTTATTGTCGATGACAATCACGACTTGCTCTCTTTTCTTGCGGTCGAGTTGCAAGAGGAAGGTTGGCAGATATTAATCGCGGAAGGCGCTACGCTGGCGCGTCAGGTGTTTTACCAGAGCCATCCGGATATTGTTTTGCTCGATTACATGCTCGGTGAAGATGATGGTTTTAAACTGGGACTGGAGTTTAGGACTCTAGCTCCGTTAACTCAGATTATTTTGATGACTGGCGGGGGTTTTTCTGACGAATTGCAATCAGTATGGGAAGAAATGGATCTCCCGATGCTTTATAAGCCGTTCCTGGCCCAGGATGTTGTGAATCTCGTAAGAGGTCGGATTAGCAAAACCAGCGTGGCAGCCGCTTAGCTAAGGAGATCACATGGACGAACAGAGTCGTAGAGATCGCGGGCCCTCCTGAAAGCAGGACGGTGCGCGCGTGTGGAGAAGGACGCCGCCTTGGGGCGAGGGCGGCGTCTTTATCCCAATTGTACGACCGGGGAACACAACGATCGCGACGCGGGGTCGCCCTCCCACGACTGCAGCGCGCAGCAAGTACTAGCGGGGGGCCAACTGCCTTAACGAGTGGAGGCAAATCATGAGTACTAACTATGCGAACGAGAAACTGACCAAGGCGATCAGGAACCATCCGTTGGATGTGGATGCAGTTCCGCCAAACGCAGAAATGTCAAAACTAGCCGGCGATCTTGCCCAGGTTTGTCTTAAAGAACTAAACACGGCGGGCCTTGGCAGCGACACGATCGAAAACCTATTCGCACCTTCGCCATTCCGCGCGAAGGCGCGAGCGATTGACTAAGGAGAGGCGCCGACGCGGCGCCGCAGGTGCGCAATGCAGCGTTCCTTCAATTTGTGACTTGTAGCCCTTTGGGGAAATAGAGCGGGATGGAACACGCCCCTCCCGCGCAGAGGACGAAAAAAGTTTTTAGATCGCGTGCTGCCTTGACGTGAGAGGACACGCGCCACGAAGAAGGACGCTGCCTTTGGGGCGAAAGCGGCGTCCTTCTTCAGTTTTTGAAAACGGGACGTGCGGCTTTTTCCCCTTCAACACGATGAATACCAAGGTCAGAACCTCCCAGAAGGAGCTTGAGGAGAGTTTGCAAGCTGTGCGGCAGAGTGAGCACCGCCTGCAAACCGTTATTGAAAACCTGAGCGAGGGGTTGGTTGTTTCTGATCTGAACGGTCAGTTGTTGAACTGGAACCGGGCCGCGCTGGAGATCCACGGCTTCTCCAGTTTAGACGAAGCCCTTCTCAAATTGCCGGAGTTTGCAAATATCTTCGAGCTGTCGGAACTGGACGGCACCGTGCTGGAGATTGAGCAGTGGCCGCTGCCACGAATTATTCGAGGCGAGCGTTTGCGCAACCTTGAACTTCGGATCAGGCGAATTGAGGGAGACTGGAACCGTGTTTTCAACTATGGGGGCTCCATCGTGCGCGAACCGAGCGGCAAGTTATCAGCAATCGTCACGATGAGCGACATCACCGATCGCAAGCGCGCGGAGGAAGATCGGAGGCTCCTGGCCGCGATCGTGGAGTCGTCCGAAGACGCCATCATTGGAGAAAACCTGGAGGGCACCGTAATTAGCTGGAACAGAGGAGCAGAAAAACTTTACGGCTACACTGCTGAGGAGGCAATAGGACAGTCGATTTGGATGCGGGTTCCGCGAAATCGCATCGATGAAGTAACTGCAATGTTGGAACGGCGCAGGCGCGGCGAGAGCATTGACCACTTCCAGACTGAACGTCTTACAAAAGATGGGAAACGAATCCAAGTGTCCTTGACCGTCTCTCCGATCATGAACGAGTCGGGTGCTATTACTGGATCGTCAACAATCGCACGCGATATCACCAACCGCAAACAGGCGGAAGAAGCACGCAAATTGGCAGAACAGGAGTTATTGCGGACGAACGAACGCCTTGAAGGAGCTCTTGCCGAGCTGCAGACCAAAACGCACGAGCTGGCGTCGATGACCCAACAGCTCTGGCAAGCCTCAAAGCTGGCCACGATGGGCGAGTTGGCGGCAAGCGTCGCACATGAGCTGAACAATCCGCTTGCGACCCTCGCTTTGCACGCCGAGTCTCTCCTTGATCGCCTGCCAGGTGACGATCCGAAGCGCCGAGCGGTGGAGGTGATTGACCAGGAAGTTGAACGCATGGCCTCCCTGGTGAGCAATCTGCTGCTGTTTAGTCGTCGGAGTCATCAGCAAACGTCAACCATAAACATCGACGAGGAACTGCAGAATTCACTTGAATTCATCCACTACCATTTGCGTAGCCACAGGATAAACGTCACAACAGACTTTGCGAATGACCTACCGAGTATTCACGCTGATCGACAACAGTTGCGGCAACTGTTTCTGAACCTTCTGACGAATGCGAGCGATGCAATGCCTGAGGGCGGAACACTAACCATTCGCGCCAGGCGTGGGGTCCTCGATGGTGGCGGCCCCGCTCTGGTAATCGAATTCTCAGATACCGGTATAGGGATAGAGCCGGAGGATCTGCCAAAACTATGGGAGCCATTCTTCACTACAAAACCGGAAGGCAAAGGAACGGGACTGGGATTACTGATCTGCCGACGCATAGTAGAAGAACACCGCGGAACTATTAGTATCGAAAGCCTGCCAGGAAAAGGCACAACAGTTCGGATTGTCTTACCAGGGACGGAAATGGAGATAGGAAAGCTTGATTAATCAAGTCGACCAACTTGATGCGAAGACGGCAGCGGATACGGGCTCTGTCTCGAATTCTCCGGTGGGAAGGATAATCGTAGTCGACGACGAGCCGGAGTTGAAAAACATTTTGGTCGAGGCTCTCTCGGCGCAGGGATTTGAAGTCACTGGTTGCAGCTCAGGACAGCAAGCCCTGGCAGAGTTGCGCCAAAGAGAATTCGATCTGCTCCTTACTGATCTAATGATGCCGGAAATGGACGGCATGGCCCTGCTGGAAGCCGCACTTAAAGTTGACCCACATCTTATCGCCATCATGATGACCGGCCAGGGCACGATCCAAACGGCCGTCGACGCAATGAAGCTCGGCGCCTTCGATTATCTGCTCAAGCCTTTTCGGCTACAGAACGTAATGCCCGTGCTGACGCGTGCCATAAACACGCGGCGGCTCCGGATGGAGAATTTGCAACTCCGAGAGACAGTCGCGATCTACGGTTTGTGCCAGACGATTGCTTTCACGCTTGACCCGCAAACCGTCCTGGCCAGGTTGGCAGATGCAGCGCTGCAGCAAATCGAAGCCGACGAAGTCTCTATCCTTTTACCGACCAGTGACGGCAAGGAACTCTATGTCGCCGCAGTGCGAGGCGTGAACCGTGAACAGCTGCTGGGCAAACGCGTTCCGCTTCAGAAAAGCATATCGAGTTGGGTCGCGCGCGAGCGCACGCCTCTGATTCTCAACGGTGAGATTCACGATGAACGTTTTGTGGCCCTTTGGCCGCGACCCGAAATCCGCTCCGCTGTTTCTGTTCCTATGCAATTGGCAAATAAGCTAGTCGGGATAATCAATCTAAACGTCACCCACCGCTTGCGTCCTTTCACGTCGGGGCAAACAAAAGCGTTGACCATTCTTGCCAGCACAGCGGCTGCTGCATTGGAAAGCGCCTCTCTCTATGCGCAGGTGCGAAAGACCGAAGAAAAGTATCGATCGATTTTCGAGAATGCTACTGAGGGGTTATTTCAAACTACCGTTGATGGAAGGCTCATCACCGCTAATCCAGCGTTCGCTCGAATTTGCGGTTATGACTCGCCCGAAGAAATGATCGCCACAGTCACCGATTTGGCACATCAACTTTATGTTAGTCCCAAAAATCGCGAAGATGCGGCTCGACTACAGGAAGAACACGGCACTCTCCGTGGCTTTGAGGTGGAGGTTTATCGGAAAGACGGAGAAAAGATTTGGCTGAGTGTGAACCGGCGCTCGGTCCGCAATCAAGCCGGTGAAGTGCTTTACTTTGAAGGCTCTGTCAATGACATCACTGCTCGCCGCCGCATCGAAGAAGAGAACCTCAAAACCAGGCAACAGTATGAATCGTTGGTGCAATCAATTGACGGGATTGTCTGGGAACGGGACGTACGAACCTTCAAGTTTACGTTCGTCAGCAAGCAATCGGAACGACTACTGGGATATCTGCCGGAGCAATGGCTCAGTGACCCAGCTTTTTGGAAGAACCATCTGCACCCAGACGACCGCGCCCGCGTTGTTGCCTCTTCTCGCAATGCTACGGCGAAAAGAGTGGATCATGAACTGGACTATCGAATGATAGCAGCCGATGGCCGGGTGGTCTGGTTGCGCGACATCGTAACAGTGGATTACAGAAACCCGGACACTCCACATCTGCGTGGCGTCATGGTGGACATGACGGCGCGGAAACTGTCTGAAGAGCAATTAAAGAAAAGCGAAGAGCGCTATCGCGATCTTGTTGAGAATGCTCATGACCTGATCTATGAGCACGATCTGGAAGGCAATTTCACGGCAATCAACAAGGCAGGAGAGAAGATCACTGGCTACTCGCTAGAAGAGACTCTTCAGTTGAACCTCGAGGACGCTGTCGCTCCCGAATGTCTGGAAAAAGCTAAAGAGATGCTTCGACGCAAGCTTACTGGTGAAAGTGTAACGGCTTATGACCTGATAGTAATCGCCAAAGACGGTCGTCGTATTCCAGTCGAAGTCAACACCAGGCTGGTCTTCAGGGATGGAGTTCCCGTCGGCGTCCAGGGTATTGCAAGGGATATTACCGAACGCAACCGTTCTGCGGAGGCACTCCGTGAAAGCGAAGCTCACAAGAGAGCGATCCTGGAATCGTCAATGGATTGCATCATTACTATCGACGGAGCGGGCAAGGTTGTTGATTGGAATCCCGCAGCGGAAAAGACTTTTGGATATACCCAGGAGCAAGCCATTGGCAAAGAAATGGCTGGCCTCATAATTCCGCGGCGTTTTAGAGAGCGACATCGCCAGGGTCTGGCTCGTTGTCTAGCGACCGGCAAAGGCCGCATGCTTGGCAAACGGCTTGAATTAAACGGACAACGAAGCGATGGCAGCGAGTTCCCGGTAGAGTTAACAATCAACCGAATGGAAACAGAAGGCGTGCCTATGTTCACGGGTTACGTGCGCGATATTACGGAAAGGAAAAAGGCTGAAAACCGGCTGTCCGCGCAATATGCCGTTACCCGTGCGTTGGCTGAGTCGAACACTGTCAGCGAAGGGGCATCAAAACTTCTCCAGGCCGTTTGTGAAAGCCTGGGGTGGGAATATGGATCTCTGTGGACAGTCGACCGCAATTCAAATGTACTGCGTTGCTCTCAAGTATGGCACGCTCTGGGCCCGCAAGCCGCCGAATTCGAGCGTACTAACCGGCTGTCAGTTTTCCCGCCGGGAACGGGACTGTCGGGAAAAGTCTGGAACGACAGCCAGACCGCTTGGATTCCGGACTTGGTCACAGATACGAATTTTCCCGGGGCAGCGGCCGCGGCGAAGGCGGGTTTGCACAGCGCTTGCGCTTTCCCGGTCCGGCTTGGCGCGGAAATTCTGGGCGTTGTGGAATTCCTAAGCCGTTCGATCCGCGAACCTGATCCGGATCTGCTGGCAATGATGGTGACTATCGGCAGCCAGATTGGGCAGTTTATCGAGCGCAAGCGAGTCGAGGAAGCACTAGACGAAAGCGAGGAACAACTCCGTCAGTCGCAAAAACTCGAAGCGATTGGCCAATTGGCGGGCGGGGTGGCGCACGACTTCAATAATCTTTTGACCGTGATCGGCGGTTACTCCAGCATGTTGTTAGGTAAGTTGCCGGAGGACAGTTCTTATATTTCAAGCGTTGACGAAATAAAGAAAGCCAGTGACCGTGCTGGCGCTCTGACCAGACAATTACTTGCTTTCAGCCGGAAACAAATTCTGCAACCTAAAGTGCTGGATCTAAACGTTGTGGTGACCGATCTGGAAAAGATGGTGCGGCGGTTGATAGGTGAGGACATCGATCTTCTGATTATTACCTCGCCAGTATTAGGAAAGGTGAAAGCGGATCCGGGCCAGATCGAACAGGTCTTGCTAAACTTGATAGTAAACGCGCGCGATGCCATGCCAAAGGGCGGAAAGCTTACGATAGAGACCCGCAACACCGCGCATTCTGAAGAGTATGCGCAGCGACACGTGTCCCTGCCCGGGCGCTATGTGATGCTCGCTGTAAGCGACACAGGCTCGGGAATTGATCCGGCTATTCAGCCGCGAGTTTTCGAGCCCTTCTTTACTACCAAAGGCTCCGGCCAGGGAACTGGCCTCGGACTCGCAACTGTCTACGGCATAGTGAAGCAAAGCGGCGGAAACATCTGGATCTACAGCGAAGTAGGTAACGGCAGCACTTTCAAGGTCTACTTGCCACGCGTTGATGAAGCGCCTGAAGAGGAACAAGCGGCTTCAAAATCCATCCCCAAGGGAACCGAGACGGTCTTGCTGGTTGAAGACGAAGAGCAGGTTAGGTCTATCCTTAAACGCATCCTGGAGGAGCAGGGTTATAGCGTGCTAGCGGCTTCAAATGGGGACGAAGCTCTCGAGATTTCGAAGAATTTCGAGCTTGACATCAAACTGATGATTACTGACGTAGTAATGCCCCAAATGAGTGGTCGGGAACTTTCAGAACGTCTACAAGCAGTTCGACCCGGTGTCCCTGTCATTTTCATGTCGGGGTATACCGACGACGCAATCGTCCGCCACGGTCTTTTGGACGAGAAACTCAACTTCATACAAAAGCCATTCGACTCGGCCAGTGTGGCGCGAAAGGTCCGAGAGGTGTTAGATTCACACCTCTAGGGCCAGCAATTATGGCCTTAAAAAGTCTCAACATTCCAGAAAACTGGCAACTGCTCTATCAGTCGCCCTCTGACCTGACGCAAATGGTACTCGCACGAACCAAGCCAAAAATCCTCGTCATAGACGATGACGTCCAGATTCGGGGCCTATTGCTGGACATTTTTAAGGAGCGTTACGACTGTTGGGAGGTCGCCTCAGCAGAAGATGCCCTGGTGGTTTTGGGCAAGCAGACTTTTGACCTGGTCATTAGCGACATCAACATGGGCGAGATGAGTGGGTTGGAACTCGTGCCTCACGTACACTCGATTTCCGCGGACACCGTCGTGTTGATGGTTAGCGGTCAAAATAAGATTGAGGCTGCTATCGAAGCAATGCGTGCCGGCGCCTTTGATTACATCATGAAGCCATTCGACGTTCGGCACGTCGAGGCAGCGGTTGAAAGAGCGCTGAACCAGTCGTCCCTATTAAAAGAGAGACGGCGTTACAAAGATCAACTGGAGAAACTGTTAACGGAACGAACTGCGGAAGTAAACCGTCTCGCCTATTACGACACAATGACGGGCCTGCCAAATCGCACGCTCTTCAAGGATCGTCTGGAACAGGCGGTAGCAGTTGCTCAACGGAGCGGTGAATTGCTGGGTATAGTCTTCATCTCACTCGATCAGTTGAAAAAAGTGAATGAAACCCTGGGGCATCTGGCTGGGGACCAGCTGATGAAGCAGGTAGCAGGACGTTTAAGAAACTGTGTGACTGAGAGCGACACGGTGGCGCGTTTCGGTGGAGATGAGTTTGCGGTGATGTTAACGCACATCGACGGCGCTAAAGATGTAGTGGAGATTATCGGGTCAATCCGTAACACTCTGCACACATCATTCAAACTGGACGGCCAGGAACTCTATGCCACCACCAGCGTTGGCGCGAGTCTCTTTCCATTCGACGGCCAGGAAGGCCAAAGCCTGCTGAAGAACGCGGGCAGTGCACTCAATCGAGCGAAGAAGTCTGGGGGAGACAACTATCGCTTCTACACAGAAGACATGAACGCTAAAGCGTCCAAGCAGTTTGCGCTGGAGACGAGTCTGCGCCATGCAATAGACAATCACGAGTTCATCCTGCACTACCAGCCTCGCCTGGCAGCAGACTCGTTAAAGATCACGGGAGTCGAAGCGCTGGTACGTTGGCAAAATCCACAACTCGGAATGGTGTCTCCCGCTGAGTTTATTCCGCTTGCGGAAGACAACGGGTTAATACTCCCGATAGGCGAATGGGTCCTACGCGAGGCTTGCCGGCAGAACCGCGAGTGGCAGCGGAAGGGTTTTGCTTCGATGCGCGTTGGCGTAAACGTTTCCGCGCGCCAATTCCAACAGCAAAATCTTGCCGAGATCATCCTCAATATATTGGAAGAGACGGGACTCGCGCCTGAATGCCTCGATCTGGAACTGACGGAAAGCTCAATCATGAGCAATGCGCAAGCGAGTATCGACGTGCTAACCAAACTAAAGGCGATGGACGTTACGGTTTCAATTGACGATTTTGGCACTGGTTTTTCTTCGCTTTCCTATCTGAAGCGGCTGCCGATAGACGCTTTGAAGATCGACCAGTCTTTCGTCCGCGATGTGACCACAGATTCTGACGATGCAGCACTCGTCATGGCCATAGTAACGCTTGCGCACAATCTCAGACTTCAGGTAGTCGCCGAGGGCGTAGAAACAGAGGAACAATTCAAGTTTTTGCAGTTACTGAGATGTGACGAGGTCCAGGGCTATCTTTTCAGCAGGCCGTTACCGGCGGATGGTATGGAGAGGGTGCTGCTCATGAACCCTGGTGAACTTCTTCTCCGCACAGCATTACAAACGTGAGATCCAATCCGGGCCCAGTAAACGGTTGGTGGGTGGAGAGACGATATGCAGGCACTCGTAATTGATGACGACCCCCAGATGCGGAAATTTGTAAGCACTGTGCTTCGAGACGAAGGCTGGGAGCTAACGGAAGCTGCGTCTGCCGAGGAAGCATTTGAGCTAATTCAAGACCGCGAATGGTCGGTCGTTTTCTCTGACGTGATATTGGGTGGGGCAGACGGATTCAGTGTGCTCAAGCGCTTCAAAGAGGAACAGCCGGAAGCTAAGGTCGTGCTTATGACAGGGGCCGGCAACGCGTCCGGAGCCTTGGATGCCACTTCCTTTGGAGCCTACGATTACCTGCTTAAACCGTTTACCCCACAGGATTTACAGTCACTTTCTCGAGCGCTGACTGAGCAGTTGCAAAGCCGGCGTGCGCGTCGATTGCGCGCACCCTACGGAAGCCCGGGGTATCAGGCTGACGTCGGACTGGTGGGACGCAGCGAAGTCTTTATTGGAGTAATGAAACAAGTGGGCCGCGTGGCCACCACGAATTTGCCGGTGCTCTTGACGGGCGAATCCGGCACCGGAAAGGAGGTCGTCGCCTCGTCGCTCCACAATCACAGTAGCCGGGCGGAGCAGCCTTTCGTGGCTGTCAATTGCGGTGCCATCTCTGCTGAGCTTATTGAGTCGGAGCTGTTCGGCCACGTTAAGGGTTCGTTTACAGGAGCGGATCGCGACCGCAGAGGACTGTGGGAAGAAGCAGACAAGGGGACCGTCTTCCTTGACGAAATAACCGAAACAACGCCCGCGTTCCAAGTCAAACTGTTGCGGGCGCTGCAGCAAGGCGAGATTCGGCGTGTCGGGTCTAATCAGACGCAACGCGTGGATGTGCGCGTTATTGCTGCCAGCAACCGCAATGTCGAAGAAGAAGTAGATGCAGGCAGGTTTCGCAAAGATCTATTTTATCGTTTGAATGCGGTCTCGATCAGGTTGCCGCCGTTGCGCGAAAGGCCGGAAGACATTCTGTTGCTCGCCAAGAGTTTTGCAGAACGCGTGTATTCCCTGAACCCGGAGGTGAAGTTTTCTCGGGAAGCGCTGGAACTGATGGAAGGGTATCCCTGGCCCGGGAACATTCGCGAACTGGAGAATGCGGTTGTTCGAGCGACGGCGATCTGCGATGGTACTATCCGAATAAAGGATTTGCCTGAACGGGTTCAGCAATTTGCCAGGATGCAGGCGCAAGGTCTCGGCACGGAGGTGGAGGAGCCGGGCCCACCGCCTGCAGAGGAATGGTCTTCACTCTCAGTCGTCGAGGGCCGGTACGTCGAGAAAGTGTTGAACTACACGCATGGAAATAAACAGGCGGCGGCGCGTATTCTGGACGTTGACCGCAAGACACTTGATCGCATGATCAAGCGGCATAAAATCTCACTCGATAGGGCCCCGAACTTACCTTCCCAGGCAGCTTAACAGCTGTTGTTAGATATGCCATAAAACTGGCAACGACATAGTTGCTCGTACCTTATTGTCATGGTTGACATCGTTGGATGTTCAGAATAGGCTGCCAACCAAGGTGAACTTGGAATGGCGAACCCGCCCTTAACCCCAGTTATTCCCGTTTGGCTTAATCCTATCCTGCAAGGGATCACTATTATCATATTGCTTGGAGCTGTTTTTTGGGTGGGCCAAACAATTGGCGCTGTCAACACGAAGGTCGATAGTCTCCAAAAGTCAGTAGACAAGTTAAACGATTGGAAGGATACGACGTCTGTTTCTCTCGGATCTCTCAACACCAAGATGGACGGGATGAATGCCAAAATAGCCAGACAAATACAGAACCGAGCGCGGTAGCGCCGGATGCTAGCGTCAACGTCCGATTCAATAGGACGGTTAAAGAGCGCTCCACGGACCAAAAACTGCCCTCTGTTGTGCCAGTACTGTTTCGTGAATTCAGTATCGTCTATAGTTGAGTGTAGCATCCGGCGCTACCGCGCTCGGTTCTGTATTTGCCCGGGGTAGCGCCGGATGCTAGCGTCAACGTCCGCTGAAGTCCGAGTCTTTTCCTCCCTACTGCTCAAGCTTCTTCGCGTAGCCTCGGAACGCTTTCCAACTCTGGATATTTGCCTCTGATATTTCGATAGAAGTCTCGGATCTGGTCCATATCGGCCTTGATATTTCCGGTGGGCAATAAAAGCATGCCGATGCCACTTCGTTTTGTTTTGTAGTCTAAATAACCGAGACCGATGGGCACTCCACTCTGCACGGCAATTTGATAAAAGCCGGACTTCCA
>DATBRN010000267.1:0-7626 GCA_036560225.1 Pyrinomonadaceae bacterium
CGAAGTCGGTCGGCAGATTTCCGCTGATCTCATACCACGATTCGCCGGCGTCGTCACTGCGCATGACGTCCCAGTGCTTCTGCATGAACAGCACCCCGCGACCTGAGCGGTGCATCGCGATCCGGTGAACGCAGTGGCCGACTTCGGCATTCGGGTCGGGGATGTATTGCGACTTCAGTCCACGGTTGATCGGTCGCCACGTCTGTCCCGCATCGTCCGTACGAAAGACACCTGCGGCGGAGATGGCTGTGAACATCCGGTTGGGCTCGCTCGGATCCAAAAGAATAGTGTGCAGGCACATTCCACCGGCGCCAGGCTGCCAGCGCGGCCCCGAGCTGTGACCGCGCAATCCAGAGAATTCCTGCCACGTCTGTCCACCATCACTCGAGCGGAATAAAGCTGCGTCTTCAACGCCAGCGTAGACGGTGTCTGGATCGCTCAGTGATGGTTCGAGATGCCAGACTCGCTTGAATTCCCAGGGATGCGGCGTGCCATCGTACCCCTCATGCATGCCCGGGACGCCGTCGTACAGGAATTTGTTACCGACTGGCGTCCAAGTTTTCCCACCGTCATTGGAGCGCTGTATCAATTGCCCAAACCAAGCGCTGTACTGCGACGCATAAAGCCGCTCTGGGTCAGCCGGAGATCCCTTCAGATGGAATATCTCCCAGCCGGGAAAATGGGGGCCCGTAATCTCCCACTGTGCGCGCATTGCGTCGGAAGTGAGAACGAATGCGCCCTTACGCGTCCCCACCAGTACTCGTACACCGCTCATCTCTCACCTATGCACCGTTTAAGGTTGGGAATGACATTGGTCATCAGACTCAAATTGCGCTCGTTCGTTCGCAGAGCATCGACAGACTTTTTCGCGACCATCAATAAGCGAATCCGTCATGGTTGTATCAAAATCGACGAGGAACCCGCCGCCGAGTTGTTTGAGACGATGACGCGTCCTCGGAGTGAAAACCCAATTGTGGAATCGCGGCACAAGATTGACGCGCCCCCGACTGACAGAGCGGTGAGAGCCCGACGCAGGAAATGAGCGTAGCGGAACGCTATCCCATCGCGGCTGATCTCTGCTGTACCCACGACGAGTTCGGACATCGTCGTGCCTCCGTTTGTGGGTGCCTTTGCTATTGGACAGTTAGTCGAAAAGACTCTGAATCCTTCGGCTATTTTGACTTTAGTCTGAGTATAGCACGTGGCCGGGCGTGCCCCGCAGCGCCGCTAAACTTTCTAACCAACACTAAGAATTTTGATTCCAACTGACAAAGTTCGCCTTCCGGCTCACCTCCAAGCCGAAGCAAGATTTGTTGCTATGAGTGATGGAAAAGCTCCTGGTAGGAAGAGTACGAAGCCACGAGTGGATCAGTTCCAACGTGTTGATTTACCTTACGCCGTGAGAATAACGGGACCGCTAATGCGCTATTCTACGACCAGTACTAATTGAACCGCCTTCGACGCAGCCATTGGTTGATGATGAATAAGACGATCGTAACCGGAGGGACTGCAAATAGTTTCCAGTAAGAAACAAGAACTGGTTGCGGCGCGGCAACCACAAGATTGCTGAGCATCTCGGTAGCGTTATTGCCGTGCCTGACGTGCACTCTCATTTTCCACTGGCCGGATAAAGGAACGTCTATCAGGCTGCAATAAAGCAGTTTGTTACGAGCCTGACTGCGCGTCGCTTCGGTGCGAATGATCATTCCCGCTTCATGCTCAAGCTCGATGAATACCTGGGCGTCCAGTATAGGCGAGTGGCCCTCAGTTTTTTCAAGCAAGACACTGACGTCTGCAGGCCCTGGCCTAAGCGGCATCTCCGTTGAGAACATCGTGATGATAAACGGCGGTGAAGTTCGCTGAAAGATCACGACACCACCGTCGGCTCGAGCGATTTGGACCAACGGAGACAGTGATATAAAGACAACCAACAAAAAGGACCATCTAAGTCCAAGGACTCGCGGAGATGTTCTTGTTATTTTCATGATCATTTCTGAGACTCATTAATGCATCGAATGCATCGAGTGCTTGGAGTGCATCGACTCTGGTGACTGAGTCGACTCTGGCGTCTGCGTCGACTCTGGCGTCTGCGTCGACTCTGGCGTCTGTGTCGACTGCGTTGTCTGTATCGTCTGCATCGAGTGCATCATCATCCCTCGCATCTGCATCGGCTGAAAGATGATCCACACCCCGATCGCGTAAAGCACAACGGCGAGGCTAGCCCATGGAGCGTTCAGCCTCAGTGTGTGCGCAAAGCTGAGTCGGAACCGAGAAGCTATGCGCCAGCCGATGTAGAGCGTAAAAAGCAAAGCCAGATCAAGCAGTAGTAAATCGAGCGACGGCAACCAATCGAATGACAGCATTGCGCTCGACAGCGACCAGTTAGGCGCGCCGAGAATATTGATCCCCACGTCCTTGGCCGTACGCTGGATAACCGGGAAGGCCGTTTGCCCACTGCTCAGCAAGTGGTAAGAGAAGTGAATCAGCCACATACTGAAGCCCACCGGCATGAACGCCGGCGCGAATGTCGAAATGGTCTTTCTCCACCCTACTTGTATTCGGCCGAAAGTTTTAGAGAGCCAAACACAACCTGTGACCAGCAACGCCGGAACGATGAGTATCGAAAGTATGTATAAGACGGCTAAGATCGGTTGTATCGATTCTAATCTTAAGTTCGTTTGTAGAGATTGCTCCCACGCTTGCACAGGTAAGACCATCCCACCAGCGTTAACAAAAGCCGCGAAGACCAGTAAGAAAATCAATACGGCAACATCGAAACGGCTGAAGTGTTTAATTCGCCGGTTCGAGCTTCGCGCAATCTGGACCAGTTGAGTTCCGGGAATCGAAGCGAGCAACGAGACGTTCTCATGTGGGCATGCGTGAACACAGTCGAGACAAAAGGTGCAATCCATGTTGCCCGTCTTGCGTGGCACAAAGAGTTGCAACTCGCATCCCCGCTGCTGGTCGTTTCCACGAATGCAGTCATGCGTTTTACACGACCCGCAAACTGCGAGATTGCGAACGCCCACTTCGACCGGCGAAATTAAAGACTGAAAAAACTGATACTGACCAATGGGACATACGTACTTGCAGAAGCTCGCACCCGCGAATAGGCCGTCAACGATGATTGCCGCCGCGAAGTAACCAACAATCAGCAGGGCGGTGGCGCGCGGGTTATCCCACAAGCTGAACGCTTCGTACGCCCAGAAGAAGAGCAAGAGCAAAGCGATCGCAATCCATTTTGAACGCAAAAACCTGGGCCAAGACCATCGAGCCGGCAGAATTCGCCGTCCCCACTGTCGTGCAAAGTTGAAAGGGCAGGCGAAACAAAAGATGTTGCCCACGGCCAGGACCGCCAGCACCATCAAACCGCGCCAGTGCGTCCAAGGCAGCACGCCTGCAAGATTCATGGCCGCCATTTTCGGACCCAGCAACCCGTCCATGACGGTCACGATCGCCAGCAGGAACATCAAGAATTGAGCGGAGCGCCGAAAATGTGGCCAACTCAAGAGACGACCGACCAGAGGAAGCAAAAGCAGATCCAATTTGGGAGGTTTTGCCGGCGTGTGCGGACGAGTTTTAACATGACTTATACGTCGTATAGGACCTAGTTGAGATCGTGCGCGCCGGTTACTCATCAGTTCTACAGTAATTAAGCCGAGCGGAACCAGAAAAAACACCGAACTTGCGACCCACATTATGGCGCCCGCCGCCGCTTGATCTTCCAACGCGGTGAGATCGGTGATGCGAGGTACCGCCGCATAAGTCGGATAAACCACGCGATCGTAGAAGACAAGAAAAGCTGAGAGTGCAGTGTTCTGAAAATCCGCCAGAATCAGATAAGGGAGAATCATCCAACGGGACGTACGCGCGACCCATGGACGCGGTTGAATAATGGGCAGCCAGAAGAGTAGGGCTGTACTCAGAAATGAGAAATGCTCCACCCGGTGCCAGGTTGGAGATCGCAATGCGACTTCATACATCACCGGCACGTGCCAGGCGACGTTAACCGAGATGAAAACTGACCAGCAGAAGACAGGATGCGATACAAGCCGGGCTACACGGCGGAGAACAGCAGAAGAAAGAAATGGCCCGACACCATCAATCGAAAATCGACGTGGAAGCCCGGAAAGAAGGGGTAGATACGGCGCGCCCCAGAGGATCAGTGGTGGTGCCACCATCATCAAGAGTAGATGTTGAATCATGTGGACGGTCAGCAGCCATCCGGCAAATGCGTCGAGCGGTGAGAGAAGTGCGCAGAGGATAATGATCAGTCCTGCTAAAAATGAGATGAGCTGTGAAAAGCCAAAGCGATTAGGAGCGCGTCGATGCAGCCGCCACCATCCGCGCGCATATATACCGCCGAAGATTGCGGTTGGGATTAACACCCATGGATTAAACTCCCAGGAGCTAAGCACCGCATTTGACATCGTCTCCATTGCTTCGTCCCTTAACCACTATTGATCGCATGAAGCGTCATAAGTCGATCCTGTCAATGAGCATGAACAGATAGAGCAGCGGCAAATAGATCACCGATGCGTGAAGGAGACGTTTAGCCGCAAGCTTCGACCGAGACAGGGAGAGCTGATAGGGGAAATGGTAAAAGCAAATACCGAGAATTATTGCGGACGCAGAATACAATCTTCCGGTGTGCGCAAAAAAGGTGAACAACAAACTGACCACTATTAACAATTGCGTGGAGATCAATATGAATCGAAACGTGGTCCTAACATCGTTTTGGTCTGCCGTCGGGAGCATGAGCATTCCGGCTCTTGCATAGTCTTCGCGATAAAGCCAGCCGATGGCATAGAAGTGAGGAATTTGCCAAAAGAAAAGAATTGCGTAGAGAGCCCACGCTTCGAGATTGAGAGTATTTGTGGTCGCTGACCACCCGATCAAAACTGGCGCCGCGCCGGGGAATGCACCAACGAATGGGCTGAGTCGCGTCTTAGTTTTTAACGGCGTGTAAACGAAGAGGTAGCCGACTAGCGTCAAGAGGCCCAGAAGAGCTGTTAACGCATTGAGCACCAACAGTACATAGAGCATTCCTAAAACTGAGACGGCAACTCCGAAGACAAGCGCCTGACCTGGTAATAACTCTCCAGCCGGCAACGGTCGTCTTGCTGTTCGTCGCATTCTGCTATCGAGATCGCGCTCAAAATATTGATTGAGTATCGAGGCTCCGGCCGCCAACAGACCCGATCCGAAAACTGTTTTGAGCAAGACGACAATTCGTAATGAATCTGAGGCTAGCAGTGACGCGACGCCAGCCGAGATCATGACCATCAAAGTGATCTCCGGTTTCGCCAAAATGAAAAAAGCCCTTGCCCTGCGAATCGCCATAGACAGCGCGGCGGAGGGAAAAACCTGCTGAGAAATGGCCTCCCGATGCGTCGTCCGGAGACTGATCCACATCACTCGGTCCAATCCGGTGACCGACGGCGAAGTAGCGATTTTGTTGCTCACGCTCATGGTCACGGCTTCCTACTGGCCATTTGGGCAGTTGCGTTAGGTTGCATGTTGTCGGTTGATGCTTGGGCGGGCCGACTCGAATCGCGCGCCGGTGCTTCCGTTGGCTTGTGCAGAGTGCTCATGAAGGCCACTAGCGCGGCGACTTCCGGAGGACTCAAGTTCTTGCCGTAGGCGGGCATGTTGCCGCTGCCCTGAATCACCTGGCGTACGAGCTGATCCTCGGTCAAGCGTGTGGCCACACTATCGAGCACTGGTCCGCGCCGGCCGCCTTCGCCACCTACGCTGTGGCAGTTGATGCATTGCTTGTTATGGAAAACCAGGGCGCCCTGCCGTTCGAGTGGCGAACGTCCTTCCAGATAATTCGTGGGCGTCGCCGCGCTGGTCCATGCTTCCATCTTTGGTGACCACGGTGCGTAAGTGCCGAGATAATTGAACGCGCCCAGCACTATTAATATAAGGAGCACGCTCAACACCGCGACCGGCCGGCGGCGCGGACTTTTCTCGCCAGTGTTTGAGATGAAAGGAACGGCGAAGAGAATGGCGATGACGATAAATGGAGCAGTCAGCATTACGACTGTCTCCATATAGTCGGGCATTAACGACAAGACACCATAGAGCCACAGGAAAAAGAAATCGGGTTTCGGGGCGGTGTTGATCTGGGTGGGATCAGGGATGCCGTGCGGACCCTCAGGGCCGAAATAGGCGGCGCAGAAAACGATGCCCAGCAGCACGAGACCGCTGAAAATCAAATCCTTGCTAATCGCTTTCGGGAAGAAGGGAACGCCGCTCTTCTTGAGTTCCGCTTCGTACTCCTCTGCGTAGGTTTCTTTCCTGACCGGCTTGCCGGGAACCGGGTATTCGTTGATTCCTTTGGTAAGCACCAACCTGAGGTGCAGGCTCACGATCGCCAGGATGCTTCCTGGGATAACGAAGACGTGCAGAGTGAAGAAACGCGAAAGCGTTTCGCCTGCGATGATCGGCCCGCCGAGCATCATGTGAACAATTGCCGGCCCCATCAAAGGCACGCGGCCCGCCATCGCCGCGCCAATCCCGAGGCCCCAATAGGCATCCTGATCGAAACGCAACACCTGGCCAGTGAACGCCATGCCGAGCGTGCAGAGCAGCAGTACGACTCCGGAGATCCAGGTCATCTCGCGCGGGTATTTGAAGGCGCCGAAAAGAAAGACCTGGATAAGATGGGCCAACATGATCGCAACCATGAAATTTGAACCCCAGTTGTGCATGGCGCGCAGAAACCAACCCAACTGCTGTTGATAGTTCAAGTATTCCAGGCTGGTGTAAGCCTGGCTGGCTGAAGGCACGTAGACCAATGCGAGGCAGATGCCGGTAACGATCTGAATCATGAAACACAGCAACGTTCCGCTACCGAAGACGTAAAACCAACTGCCCGACGTGCGCGGCACGGTATGGCCCGCAGTCGCCGCGTAGATCTTGCTGATGTAAATTCGATCGTCGATCCAGATCGCAATTTTTCGTAATCTCTCAATCATGACTCATCATCCCCGTGTCACAGGCTCGCTACCATCACCCCACGCGGGCTGCCCGCGTGGGGACCCCGGACCGCTCCCGGTATGACTTCAAGCCGGCTGGTTCAACGTCGGCAGCTGGCCTCCATGTATCCACAATTGGCCGTTCTCGATCTTGTACTTGTATTCGTAAAGTCCGCGCGGCGGTGGCCCAGATGCGTGCGAACCGTCTTCGTAGAAAGCGCCGCCGTGACACGGACACATGAATAGGTGCGACTCCTGAAACCAGCGCACCGGACACCCGAGATGAGTGCAATTGATCGCAAAGATTTGAAACTTGTCGCCTTCCATCCTCCGCACCCAGCAAGGAATGTCCGCGGTCTGACCATCCCATTCGCGTGTATAGGGATTACGAAATTTCGCTATGCGCGTCTGGTTCTCTGGGAATGTTGCCAGCGATCCGAGCGCAATCCAGGATGTAAACCCACCTTCGTTACGGAAGCTCGAAAGGACATAGCCCAGCACCGGCGCTGCTACGAACGTGGCGGCGATGCCGTTGAGAAGAAAGCCAAGTTTGAGCAGAAACGACCGCCTGGGCATTTCGATATGTAATCTCTCAGGGACATGCTCGCTTATTACTTGAACCTCTTTGACTGCCATCGCCTTC
>DATBRN010000268.1:0-15779 GCA_036560225.1 Pyrinomonadaceae bacterium
TCATCCCGAAAGATTCTCCAATTGACCGACTCTCATTGATCTATTCCTGACCGCCTGCGCCTGCCGACCGCTCCTGGTTCCTGCCGTCTGCTCCTGCCCTTACTGACCGGGTGCCGTGGTCGATCCTTTTTCAGTGAGACCGCCGAGTTTCACAATCCAGAGGCCACTGTGGACATCGTTGAAGTAAATTAAACCGTTGTGAGGTTGTGCGCCCCAGGTGAAAGGAAGGTTGGGACGGTAGCCGTCTGGGTCGCCGGCCCAGAGACGTCCAATCTCGCGACCTTGCCGGTAAAGATCTCCGCGCAGTTCTCCTGACACATCTACGATCCTGCCGCCACCATTGTAGTAACCCATAGACATGATGTCGTCTTCGACCCACATGTTATGTGCACCTGCTTCCGGTACAGCATACTCGGCAACCTTGCGCGGGTTATTGATATCGCTTACATCGACCACATGCACGATGCCACGTACCGGAATACGTTTGCGGTTGATGATATCGAAGATCGGTGGGAATACTTCATCACCTACGAAAACATAATTCTTGTAACGAAAAACCGAGTGAGTGCCTGCGAGCCAACCGTTGCCATATAGTTCGTGATGATTAAAACGCAGCTGACTGACAAACTGCGGATGCTCGGGACTGCCGCCCTTAATTCCCTTACCAACGTCGAGAATCACCAGCCCATCGCGCCAGTAAGCGAGATAAGCGAGTCCATCTTTGACTTGCAAATCATGCAGGTAACGGCCGACAACTTCGCGCTCGCCGCTGCTGGTGGTAATCGTTGTAGCTACCTGGTTAGGTACTTCCCAACGCGCGACCTCTTTCGGATGCTGCACATCGGCGAAATCAATAACCCGCATAGAACCCGTTGCGTCGTCAGTCAGGTAAACATAATGATCATTGACAAACGCGCTGTGAACGCCGCCCGTCACTGTCTCCGTGTATTCGGAAATTGGCTTCGGATGCGCGGGATCAGAGGTATCGAAGAATGCGATACCGTTCTTACGGTTGGAGGCGCCTTCCCGCGAGATGACCAGAATACGGCCGTCAGCCGTCGTGCTGATATCGTTGATTAATCGCGCATCTACCTTGATCGCGTCAGTCTGTTTTGGATGTGCGGGATCCGAAATGTCATAAACAAGAAACCTATCCGAGATGGTTGAAAGGTATGCGTAGTTTCCAATGATCCATTGTTCAGCGGCCTCAAAGTCTTTGATAGGCGCGCGACCCACGACCTCAAGAGTCCGTTCAGCGTTGCGGGGACTAACTACGATTGAGGCAATCGCTTCTTGTGGTCCACTGGCAGCAGCAATTACGTACGACCCTGGCAACTCAGCAACGAAACCACCATCAGGATCGATCGTGGCAGCTGGACCACTTACGGTCCAGCGGACCGCGTTGTTGTCCGCGTTGCCATTTTTTGCGTGAACATTGAAGTGTACTACGTCACCCGTGCGAGCAGTTGTCGATCTTGGATCGATCGATAGTCCAGTCAGACTGCTTTTGGCTACCACCAGTTTTATGCTGCCGCTACCCTTGCCGGAAGACGCACTAATCGTTGTCTGTCCCGGAGCGACCGCGGTCACGACACCGGCTGCGTCTACTGTCGCTACCTCAGGTTTGCTCGACGTCCAGGTTATCGAAGCATCACTTCGCGGATTTCCTTCCGAGCTTCGAGCGATCGCCGAAAGTTTCGTGGTTGCGCCGACGACAAGTGGTGTTTTGACGGGCTCCAAATCGATCCGCGTAACCGGGCTGTTCTTGACCATCACATGAGTAAGAACCGTCCTACCCCCGACGATTGCACCGACCAGCACCTCTCCGGGATTAAAGAATGAAACCGTTCCCGTCTCATCGACACCGGCCAAATCAAATGGCGCCGCGAACCAGGCTGACGCCGTCGCATTGGTCTTATTTCCCGATGCGTCTATGACGATGGCTGTGAACTTCACCTTTTGGCCCACGGAGATATCTTCGGTCGCAGGTTTGAGCTCAGCTATGGTCGTAGCAGCAGGAGCAGAAGTCTGTTGCTGTGCGGAGGAAATGAAGTTCGTTAGGGAAACAAGCAAAGCAATGCATACCGCGCCAAGCAAGCGATGAAAAGTGCGCATCATGGTTCTCCTGAATGAGCTATTCGCTGACAATGACAATGAAAATGACCTGAGCGATGAAACGAAATGAGAATCTTAGTCACGGAGTGAGTGGGACGCAAGCGTGTAAATTTGGGGGTAGTGTCCTAATCTGAAATTGTCAGCAAGCTCTCTACAAGAGTGCTTGCTAGTCTCGGTCTAAGCCCTTGACCACCAGAGCAGCTAGACGCTTGCTAAAGACAACGAGGAATAAGCCCAAGGCTATGTAGACTAATGAGTATAGAGTGGCGACGATAAAAAAAGTGCCTGGAGTAGAGTAGTAACATATAAGTAAGTAATAGGGCCAATACAAGACCGCGAATATAATGTATGACACGCCGAACGCTCGAAACAGCATTGTGGCGAGATTTTTGTAATTGTTCACGGCGCGTTTTATATCACACCGGACAAGACGCGTGCCAAACCCCTAGATTCCAGAACTCAGATTAGGACACTAGCAATTTGGGGGTAGTGTCCTAATGACGGGTTTTCTGCGTGTAACAAACCTTCAACTTCTTGTTTTCTCGACAACTTTCTCTAACCAGCTCCCTCGTCCCGTAGGGACATAATGTTTATAGCATGCAAGCTCCAGAAGTCTTTCCTCGCTCCGGAGGAGCGAAACAAAGACGATCTGGCATCTTCATCGACAAAGAATCATTGCGCTCCTCTGGAGCGCGAGTCGGGAATTCATCACGGTATCTATAAATATTCCGCTCCTCCGGAGCCAGCGTGCTATTTGCTAGCGCCTGAGTCGCGCTGTGCAGCCTCCGTGTTCTTTGTGTCTCCGTGGTGGATTAAAGACCGAAAACACTCATCACAGAGCCATAAAGAGCTCGGCGGCCGCACAGAAAACTGAAGTTAGGACACCATCCAAACTTGAATAGCTCCCTTGCTTCGGCGATTATCTGACCTAAGGTTTTTATGGCGAACATCCAGCGGCGCTTGCCGGAAAATGTCCCGGGAGATTTCTTTGTCGACGCAAGTTGTATCGACTGCGACACGTGCAGTGAACTCGCGCCGGCAGTGTTTCGCGATCACGGTGAACAGTGTAGCGTTTATCGTCAACCCGAAAACGAGGCCGATACGCGCCTCGCGATGATGGCGCTGGTAGCTTGTCCTACCGGCTCAATTGGAACGACAAAGAAGCACGATGCGCATATCGGCATAGACGCCTTTCCCTCCCGGGTCGCGGAGAATGTTTACTTCTGCGGCTTTACTTCCGAATCGAGTTTCGGCGCCTGGAGTTACTTGATCACGCGGGATGAAAGCGATGGCGGTAATATCCTGATCGATTCACCACGTTTTGCGACCCAGTTGGTCAAGCGCCTCGATGAGATGGGCGGTGTCAGACAAATGCTCCTAACTCACCGAGACGACGTAGCCGACCATCAACTATTCAGAAAGAAGTTTGGTTGCGAGCGAATCATGCACAAGGATGACGGCGCACTAAGGCTTGGCGCCGAACGCGTTATCGAAGGAGAGGATCCCGTCCAGATTTATGACGACCTTCTGGTCATACCAACTCCCGGACATACCCGCGGGCACGTGGTTTTTCTCTATAAAAACAAGTTTCTTTTCACTGGCGATCACCTGGCGTGGTCGCCCGCTCGTCAAACTCTGACAGCCTTCCCAAGCGTAGCCTGGTATTCGTGGGCCAGACAGACGGAGTCAATGGCCAGGCTCGCGAAGTACGATTTCGAATGGGTGTTGCCCGGTCACGGTTCGCTACATCACGACAGCAGGGAAAACATGCGCTATCATCTCCAGTCTTGCATTGCCTGGATGAAGACTCGTGGCTAATCGATATAACTAGTCCTATCAGCCTGCGGTTTCAATCTAACACTTTGCGTTACTAACCCTGTTTCAAAGACGAGGTAGATAATGAACAGAAACCAAAAAATTGCTCTTGGGTGCGGAATTGCCGGTTGCCTTGGTTTGATTCTGATCGTGATTATTATTGTGGTGCTTGGAGTATTGGGCTACATAGCGATGCCGGGAAGTTCTAATCGTAATGAGAACTTCAACTCCACCCGGAATTCAAACTCCAACTCAAACGATAATACAAACTCGAGCTCAGATTCGAACTCAAACTCAGAGTCATCAGCCCCTTCATCGTCGACAATGTCTGACGACGACAAGCACAAACTCTTTCAGGCAGTCGGAATGACAAAAGACCAACTTCTAATGCAGAGAGTTTTGCGCAAAATGGGTTTCCTCACCGATACCGGCATAGCAAATGACTATGAGCAGTTTGTGAAAGATCACATTGGTTGGGCAATGAGGAACGCTGAGTTCGTTCGCTCAGTGACTAGCGAGGAAGCGGCCCGCGCTTACGTGGAAGCGCACATCAACGATTAGTGCTCAGGTTCATTTGAACCAGAGGTTAATGATTCAGAGGGTGCGCGTGCGGTTTCGCGCGCCTTTTGTTATGTTGGAGCGTCGAACTCTGCATGGAACTTTGAGCTTTGAACTTGGTACTTGCACCTGTTTTTTGAGTCAAGAAAGGCCGAGAGACTGGATCCAAGTACTAAGTACAAAGCACAAAGTACAAAGAGCAGTTACATAGCACAAAGTTCGTATGAACACCGAAAAGATTCGCAATTTCTCCATCATCGCGCACATTGATCACGGTAAGTCCACGCTGGCGGATCGCCTGCTCGAGCTCACCGGCGCAGTGACCGGGCGCGACATGTCGGCGCAGGTGCTCGACGACATGGATCTTGAACGCGAACGTGGCATCACCATCAAAGCCCACGCGGTCCGACTGGACTACAAAGCGCGCGATGGTCAGTCGTATGTTCTAAATCTCATCGACACACCCGGACACGTCGACTTCTCGTACGAAGTTTCGCGTTCTCTATCCGCCTGCGAAGGCGCTTTGCTGATTGTCGATGCTTCACAGGGCGTCGAGGCGCAGACGCTGGCCAATACCTACCTCGCCATTGAGCACAACCTCGAACTTATTCCGGTGATCAATAAGATCGATCTGCCCGGCGCCGAACCGGAAAAGGCAATCGAACAAATCGAACACTTCATCGGGCTGGAAACTCACAATGCCATTCTCACGAGCGCTAAAACCGGGGAAGGTGTGCCGGAAGTGTTGGAAGCGATTGTGCGCGAAGTGCCACCGCCAAAAGGCGATCCTGATGCACCTCTGAAAGCGTTAATTTTTGATTCCTGGTACGACTCGTATCGCGGCGTGATTGTCCTCTTTCGCGTCATCGACGGCACGATTCGACCAGGTATGAAGATTCGTTTTTTTAATGCCGGCCGCGATTACCAGGTGGAAACGTTGGGCGTGAATCGGCCCCGGCCATCGCCGATTGATCAATTAAGCGTTGGTGAGGTTGGCTTTCTAACAGCTTCCATTAAAGCGGTGGCTGACGTACAGATTGGAGACACAGTTACTGAAGCCGCGCGACCAACCAGGGAACCATTTCCCGGTTATCAAGAAATCAAACCCATGGTCTTCGCGGGACTATATCCCGTCGATACCAACCAATACGAAGAACTGCGCGACGCCATGGATAAGCTTCGCCTAAATGACGCTTCGTTTTTTTATGAACCGGAGTCGTCAACCGCGTTGGGTTTTGGGTTTCGCTGCGGATTTCTTGGTCTCCTCCACATGGAGATTGTGCAGGAGCGTTTGGAGCGTGAATTCAATCTTGACTTGATTACAACCGCACCCGGCGTGCGCTATATCGTGACTACAACCGATGGCAAAGTAACGGAAATCGATTCACCCGCAAAAATGCCGGACCCAGGTCGCCTGGTAAAAATTGAAGAACCTGCAATTCGAGCGACTATCCTGACGCCGGAAGAACACCTCGGTGGCATCCTGGCGTTGCTGGAAGAAAAGCGCGGCGTGCAGAAAGGTTTTGAGTATATAACTTCCAATCGCGTTATGCTCACTTATGAGTTGCCGCTCAACGAGATTGTGCTCGACTTTTACGACCGCTTGAAATCAACGTCACGCGGATACGCTTCGCTCGATTACCATCTTGCCGGTTACTGGGAAAGCGACCTGGTCAAGCTCGACGTTCTGGTTGCCGGCGAACCGGTCGACGCACTCTCCCTCGTTCTACATCGCGACACGGCAACTGCAAAGGGTCGAGCGCTGGCGATAAAAATGAAGGAGCTAATTCCACGCCAACTTTTTGAAGTGCCAATTCAAGCAGCCATCGGCGCCAAGGTAATTGCGCGCGAAACTGTGAAAGCCATGGGCAAGAATGTTATTGCCAAGTGTTATGGTGGCGACATCACGCGCAAACGCAAACTGCTGGAGAAACAAAAAGAAGGCAAGAGGCGCATGAAGAAAGTCGGCCGAGTTGAGATTCCGCAGGATGCGTTTCTGGCGGTGCTCAAGGTGAATGACTAGTAGTATATATATGCGAACTTCTTTATTAATCCTTACACTGACTCTTTGCTTCCACACGGTCGCCCTTTCCCAACACACTAATCACAACAAGAACGAGAGTGCCGCAGAAAGATCTACGACTCTAATCCCCGGCCTGGGCTCGCATCACCACCCTGTTTCCACAACAAACCCCGAGGCCCAGAGATTCTTCGATCAAGGACTGAGCCTCTGCTTTGCCTTCAATCACGAAGAGGCCATCCGTTCTTTCAAGCGCGCAGTAGAACTCGATCCGCAGCTTGCAATGGCTCACTGGGGTATCGCTCTCGCCCTCGGCCCGAATATCAATCTCGACGTGGATCCTGAAAGAGAAAAAGCAGCGTATGAAGCTGTCCAGAAGGCTGTTTCACTCAAGGGCCGCGCTTCCGAAAACGAACGCGCTTATATCGATGCGCTTGTCAGGCGATATTCGATCGATCCCAAAGCCGACTTGAAAAAGCTGGCCTTAGACTACAAGAACGCGATGGGTGATCTGATTAAGCAGTATCCTGATGACCTCGACGCCGCGACGCTTTATGCCGAAGCAGCCATGAACCTGCGGCCATGGAAGTTCTGGAGCGCCGACGGCAAACCCGCCGAAGGCACGGAAGAGATCGTTGCGGTGCTCGAGTCGGTCCTGCGGCGCGATCCCGAGCATATCGGCGCCATTCATTACTACATCCACGCGGTGGAAGCATCTTCGTACCCTGAGCGCGCGCTTGCTTATGCGTCCAAACTTTCTGAGCTCGCGCCCGCCGCCGGACATCTCGTTCACATGCCCGCGCATATCTACCAGCGTACGGGTGACTATCAGGCCGCTGCGCTCAGCAACAAGGAAGCAGCCAGAGTGGACGCGGCGTACATTCAAGCCAGCGGAGACAAGGGCCTTTACCCCGTAATGTACTACACCCACAACCTTCATTTCCTCGCGATTGCCTCCGCCACCGCCGGGCGTTTTGCCGACGCCACGGCTGCAGCTAAGCAGCTCGAGGCGTATGTTGGCCCGCATATCAAAGAGATGCCGATGCTGGAAGGGTTCATGATTGTAACGCCGCTGATCCTGGTGCAATTCAACCGGTGGGATGATATTGAAAAGCTGCCTCAACCTGACCCGTCTCAGGCGGCGGCTACAGCAATCTGGCATTTCGCTCGAGGAATGGCCTTCGATGCAAAGGGTCGAACCACAGATGCGGGGCGCGAATATGCGCTGCTGGTCGAAGCCGAGAAGAAGGTGCCTGCTGACGCAAGCTTTGGGCTAAACAGTGCGCGCCCAGTTCTGAAGATTGCGGAAAATGTGCTTGGTGCACGCATCGTCCGCATGACGAAGACTGATACTCAATCAGCGATTGAGCTACTGCGCAAAACGGTGGAGATTGAGGATTCACTTGCGTACGATGAGCCGCCCATCTGGTTTTTGCCTGTACGTCAAATGCTCGGAGGTGTGTTGATGTACAGCGGCGATTATACCGGCGCTGAGGAGGCTTTTCGCGCCGACCTGCAGCGAAACAGACGTAACGGTCGTTCACTTTTTGGATTGATGCAAAGTCTCAAAGCACAGAAGAAAGACTATGCCGCAGCCTTGGTCCAGCGAGAGTTTGAGAGTGCCTGGAAGAACGCCGACACAATGTTGAAGATAGAGGATTTAAAGAGGTGACAAGAACGACTGAGAAACCTCAAGGGCCGGAGCATAAGATTACTAAGCAAGTAACTATCTTCTGCGATGGCTCAAGTCTCGGTAACGGGCAAGTTTCAGCGCGCGCGGCGGCGGTGGCGTTGCTCGGTTACAAGGGACTATGGCGCGCGGTGGGCCTGTATCTCGGTCAGGCCACCAACCAGCAAGCTGAAGTGGCGGCAGCAGCCCTGGGGTTGGAATCGTTGCGCGAACCGTGTCGGGTCAATCTCTTCACCGATTCGCGTTACGTAGTCGAAACAATGAAAGGACGGTTTCGACGCAAGTCGAATAAAGACTGGTGGGAGCGACTTGATAAAGCCGCAGAAAGGCATCAAGTGAGGTGGCAATGGACGCGAGGACATGACGGTAACCTGATCCAGGAAGCCGCGGACAAGGCCGCTCGTCGCATTGCTGCCAGAGGCCAAGTCGATCAAGAGATACTACGCGCCGCCATAGACGGGATTGGAATTGCCCATCCCGAGAGTTTGCCAACCGAGGACGATTGAATCGCATGAGTGAATCACGATCCCTCCGACGCCCTCACTTTTTTTCCGGCAAGCTCCTGACGGCCGAGGACCTTGAACTCGAACAACAATACAATCGCGAAAAACTCAAACGACACAATCGGAGTTTGCATGGCTTCGGCATAGTTTCCGGCCTTAAGGTGACAGTTAAGTCGAGACAAATCATCATCGAGCCGGGTTTGGCTCTTGACTGCGAAGGCAACGAGTTAGTCATCGAGACTCCGCAGCCCGTACTAGTCCCAGCCTCTAGTGACCAGCGCAACTTGTTTGTGAATGTTCGCTTTGTTGAATTGGACGACGACCCCTTGCCAACAAACGGATCGAAAGAAGGCTGCAGCGTCGGGACGACCCTGACTGAGAGTTTCGAGCTCGTAGTGGCCGAGGAAAACTGTAATCGCGGCCACCGGCACCTTCGGGCGCGTTGGCTCGCCTGTGGGCAATCTCACGCCTTGACCCTTGCTAAGCTCAGGCATAGCTCGCAGGGTTGGCGCGTTGACCGTGCATATCGCCCACCCCACATAAAATAGGCTTGGGCCGGTGAGTAGTTGAGTCAGTTTGCAGCGTAAAATGCTGCCAAGAGAGTCGACAGGTGGCTGACCTATTACCATGCTGGGTCGCTGATTCGCTTTCACATGGCATGATCCTTATAATTCTGACTTCTGTTAAACCTGAGTCTCTCCCGAATAGGCTTCGCCAGGGTCTGGCCAATCTCTGCTAGCATGACTCCCATTCGCTTAATCACGCGTGCAGTTGTTTCGTCCCTTGCTGACGGGACTTATGTCGCGAGGCTGCTCATCGGTACGTGTCTGCTGATTCCGTTTCCGCCCGCGACACTCGCTCAGCAACTGCAACCTCCGGGTTGGGAATGGCAAAACCCACTACCTCAGGGAAACATGATCAATTCCATTAGGTTCGCCGCTGACAAGAAACATGGCTGGGCGGTGGGGACCGACGGCGCCGTACTGCGCACGCGCAACGGGGGTTTTGAATGGGCCTCGCAACTCTCGCCTGCTACCACGACGCTGTATGGACTTTATGTCAAAGACAAAGCGCACGCGGTTATCTCCGGGGCGCGCGGCGTGATCATGACTACAGCAAATGGCGGCAGTAAGTGGGTGGCCAGAACTACCGGCACGAGGGACCATCTATTTGCTGTGACCTTCGCACCCGATGCCTTGCACGGCTGGGCCGCCGGAACCTTCGGCGCACTCATCGCTACCACCGACGGCGGAGTAACCTGGAAACTTCAAAACACACACACCACAGCACATCTCTTTTCGATTGCATTTGCCGATGCGAAGACAGGCATTGCAGTAGGCTCGCGCGGCACGCTGCTGGTAACCAACAATGGCGGCGCCGACTGGAAGCAGCATGCTGGCCTCGGCAATGGGTTACTGACAGGAGTGGCCTTTGCATCAGCGAAGCGTGCGGTGGTAGTGGGATACCAGGGTATCATTCTGCAAACCGATGACGGCGGCGTGACGTGGCGTCCTCTGAATGCGCTCGTCACCACGGATCTCTTTTCCGTTTACTTCACCGATGAGTTGCACGGCTGGGCCTCAGGCGATAGCGGTGTGGTATTAACCACCGGCGACGGCGGCAATATCTGGCTTCCGGTTAATGTTCGCACCAGTCCCAAACTTACTACTTTGTTTTTTGCGGATGAGTCGATCGGGTGGGCCGCCGGGGCCGACGGTCTCGTGGTGCGCACGGATGATGGTGGCCTCTCCTGGCGCCGTCTCACCGAAGGCGGCCGTGAAGATCTTTCGCATATTTTCTTTTGGGATAACTCACACGGTTGGGCCGTCGGCTCGCGCGGAAAAATCCTCTTCACGAGTTCAGGCGGAAAGAATTGGACCGTGCGTCCGTCGGGCACGCCTTACCGCCTAAACTCAATCGGGTTCATAAATCAGAAAGTCGGGTTTGCGGTCGGGGACCATGCGACAATTCTCCGCTCAGTGAACAGTGGGGTCACATGGGAAGTAATCCCAGTTGAGGCAAAAGAAGACCTCTTTAGTGTTAAATTCGTTTCACCTGAGCGCGGTTGGATCGTGGGGGCGCGAGGGGTCATCTTACACACTGAAGACAGCGGAGAAACCTGGCACCTTCAAAAATCAAACACCTTGAGCTGGCTAGAAGACATAGGCTTCACGGATCAGCAACATGGCGTCGCCGTAGGTTCAAACGGCACTATCCTGCGCACAGAAGACGCTGGTGAAACCTGGAAACGCGTTGACAAGAATTTGCGAGAGTGGCTCTATGCTTTGACGTTTGCCGACGAGAAGCGCGGCTACGCTGTCGGCGCTCGCGGAGTCATTCTGCGTACCGACGATGGGGGCGCCACCTGGAAGGATCTGGAGAGCGGTATCAGCACAAATCTATTTGCAGTGGCGGTTGGCGGGCGTAACGATGTGCTGGTAACCGGCGAGCAAGGGAGAATCATTCTCAGTGAGGACGCGGGCGCAACCTGGCAAATGCAACCGACAATAACTAGTTCGCCTCTCTATTCAATTGCTTACCGCGGCGGCTACAACATTTGGGTGGCGGGACGCGGCGGCGCAATTCTGCGTCGCACTGATCCGATTGCCACGGTCAGCATTCCAATTCCAAGACTCCCACCGGGGTTGCGCGGCACTCCTCCAAAGATTCAATCACAGAACCTGCAGATTCCACCTGATGACGGCGACATACCGCGCGCAATTCCACCTGATAAGAAACCTGCGCATCCGTGAGTTCGTTGGGTCCGTTCAGGCTTAGAATCGGAAAAGCAAAAGACAGGACATTTTCCATATCTCATTTTTCATTTCTCATTTGTCATTGAACCCAAAACCTTGGAGTACTTGGTTCTGCAATGGGAAATGAGAAATGAGAAATGAAAAATGAGAATATGGAAAATCTACTACGTCTTACTTTGCGGTGATCATCATCGCCGCCATAGCAACCGCTTCCTGGTAGATCTGGTCGTTGCAAAGAATCTCCATCTCGCGACTGAGCAACTGAGCAGCGGTGCGATTCCTGACCGGTAACACGCGACCGCGGTGCGTATCTGATCCCAGCCTGCTTTCCGAAAGCAGATGGAGATTGTCGGCGCTCCGGGCAACTATGAATGAAACGGGCGTATTGCCAACCGATCGCAGTTCGACTTGAACAAGCCTTCCCGGTTTGCGCTCACGTCTTTCAACTCGACGAAGTTCCAGCTTGATTTCTTGATTCTTTTTGCTGCGATAAGTGAACGAAGTGGTTTCAGAATCGTCCTTAGCTTGCGACCTGCCGGCGAGCTTCCATTCCAATCTGCCTGCCAGCCAACCCGCGATCAGCAATGCCTGCGGCGCTACTGTTTCCGGGGCTCGTTCAGGGCCAACATAGTCAATTAGAACGCGATCAATATTATCGAGCCAGTCTCGATAAGCGGGCACATCATAGAAGTCTGCCAACAAGCCGCGCCAGAATGTCAGCCGCGCCCAGTTGAGATCGCTGATGCCGACGCGCATCGAGTCGGCCTTCGCGAAGAGTTTATTTATTTCGAGAAGATCGCGCCTGGTATCTTCAAACTCTGCGGAATCAATCACCAACCGATCAGCCGCGCGCACCAGGTTCAAGAAAACCTTGTCGCCCGTCTGCGCTACATCTCGCCACCAAAGAAAGGTTGCTAGATCTGAGATAAGCAATGGCAGCGCGGCACTGGGTAGCTCGGAGACGAAGCTTCCCTGAGCCTTCAAAGTTATTTCCTCGCAACAGAGCCGCTTGGCGCCGGTGCGTTTATCGGTTTGACAGTAAGACTCAACCGACATCTCGATGTCCTGGTCCGGCTCCTCGCGAGCGCCATGCATCATCAGAACGCGACAGGGATGGATCGCTGTCAGATCAAGCATCATCTGACGCACCTCATCCAAGAGTTCGGCATTGGCGACGAACACGAGGAGATTTGCGACGCGTGCGCGCAATACAGCGACGTCATCTTCTGAGTCACCACCAGCGATTCGTTTCCAAAGCTCCGCTAGATGTCCTTCGACAACTTCGACATCCAGAGTTTTCTCGAGTTGGATTTGCATAAAAACTTCGGTTTTTGGACTTAGGCCTTTGGTTGTTCTGTTAGATCTTTCGCCATTCTCTTCCATCGCGTTGGATCAATTCAAACGCCGCTTGCGGGCCCCATGAGCCTGCTTCGTAGTTTGGAAAATCCGGCGCCGGCTCTTTCCACGCTTCAAGTATGGGTGTCACAATTTCCCAGCCGCGTTCAACCATGTCGCGACGAGCGTAAAGCGTCGAATCGCCCAACATGCAATCGAGCAGCAGTCGCTCGTAAGCTTCAGGCGGTTTGACGCCGAAGGACGAGCCATAGCGGAAGTCCATATTGACCGGGCGAATGCGCAATGCCTGGCCGGGAAGCTTTGCAGCAAAGCGCAAACTAATTCCCTCGTTCGGTTGAATGCGAATCACCAATACATTTGGCAGCAATGGTGAGTCTGACTGCGTAAACAACCGGTGCGGAACTTCCTTGAATTGAATCGCGATCTCGGTAACGCGTTTTTGTAGACGTTTTCCGGAGCGAATGTAGAAAGGAACACCCGCCCAGCGCCAATTGTCGAAATAGAGTTTGAGCGCGGCAAACGTCTCCGTCGAAGAATGCCGATCGACACCGGGTTCCTTGCGGTAACTCGGCACCGTATCTCCGAGCACTGTGCCCGGTCCGTATTGTCCTCGCACTGCGAACTCATCAATTTGATCCGCCAGTAACGAACGCGCCGATTGCATCGCCTTGATCTTCTCGTCGCGTACGCCATTGGCTGACAACGACACGGGCGGTTCCATAGCAATCAAAGACGTAACCTGAAATACGTGATTCTGAATCATGTCGCGCAAAGCGCCGGCTTTTTCGTAGTAACCACCTCGGCCTTCGACACCGAGTGTCTCAGCGTTGGCAATCTGAATGTGATCGATGTACTGCCGGTTCCATAGCGGTTCGAAGATGCTGTTGGCAAAACGGAAGACGAGTAGATTCTGGACGGTCTCTTTACCGAGGTAGTGATCGATGCGATAGATCTGGCTTTCATCAAAAACTGCGGCCAAAGTCTTATTGAGGCCTTGAGCGCTTTCCAGATCGTGGCCGAAAGGTTTCTCGACGATGATGCGCGTCCAGGATTTTCTTTGGGTTCCGGCGCTTGAGCCAGTCTGGGCGCCAGTGCCGGGACGCGCAATTCCTGCTTCGCCAAGCTGTTGCGCAATCAAGCCAAAAAAGTCGGGCGCGGTCGCCAGGTAAAAGATGCGATTGCCCTGCGTGTCGAATTCGCTGTCAACCTCATCGAGTTTGGTTTTTGCCTTCGCGTAGAGTGCGGCATCGTTGAAGTCGCCGGCGATGTAAAAGATTCGTTTCACAAAACTCTGCCAAGTGGTTTCATCCAGCGAATCATCAGGACCAAACTCGGCGACCGCAGCTTTCATCTGCGAGCGGAAGTCGTCATCACTCAACGGCTGCCGGGAGGCGCCCACAATGGCAAACTCATTCGGCACAAGCCGCTGTTGAGTAAGCCGGTAGAGTGCTGGCAGAAGTTTGCGCCGCGTGAGGTCGCCGGTGGCGCCGAAAATCACCACCGCGCAGGGCGGCGCCGTAGGCTCGATGCGCATTCCCGCGCGCAGCGGGTTTTCACGCGCTTCAATTGTGGAGACCGGAGATTCTTCTGTGATGTTGGTAGCGATGCGGGAAGAATAACACGATGAGATACTGCTGTAGGAAGCGGACTCGAGCCTGGATTAAGGGATTAGACAGGATTAACAAGATCAGAACTTTTAAAAGAGCAACGAACCAGCGTAGGCGCCGCGTACTATTCGATTATCCTAAACCGGTCTCTCGATCTACGGTTTTCTGGGGTATCTGTCTAATTAATCCTGTAAATGTTTAAATCCTGTTCGCTCTTTAATACTAAGTGCGGATGGGATGGTCCTTAGCATAGGAGTAAGCGGTGTAGGCCGCGATGATGTGGCAGATCCAGCCGAGGGTTCCGCCAGTGCCAATCCAGAAACCGGGTGTGATGATCAACCAGAGAATACCGGCAAGAATCCGGCCGTTGTAAAGCTGGCCAACGCCAGGAATGATGAGACTTAGTAAGCCCGCAATAAATGGATCGCGCATCATTAATACCCCCGTCGAGAAGATCCATACGACGAGGGACGCAGTTTTGTTCAGTGCAAAAGTTGTGACGAGACCAGGCCGCAGAAAAGACCAGGTCAGCAAGCGCCAAGCAAATGTTCTATCAGTCCGCGTTAGCGGACGAATGATAGTAGCCCAGCAGTTCACTGCTGGGATAAGGAGCGAAAGGAACTAGTCCGTGAAGCGGACGGCTGCAATGATAAGATCCGGATACCACTCTTTTCAGCAGTCCGTTTCACGGACTTAGACTCATGTTCGCGCCCTTCCAGCGATAAATCGCTGGGCTATTATCGGTCGTCCGCTAACGCGGACTAGGCAGGGAATACTTTTTGTAAACCCTAGCGGCGGAGTCGCGGTCGCGCAAAGCCGCCAGCGGACGCGCTTGGTGCACACCCACCCGCTACCCGCGAGGTGGTACTGACCTCATCGAACGTGAGTTGAGTGATTGCGCATCGATCCACGCGCACTCGCGAGGTGGTACTAGCTGCCAAGCATAGCTATTTGAGTGGAGCTCGTGGTATAAGCTGAAGCGTTCGACCTTAGTTTTCGGACATCCTGGCTTGCCCTATCCACGCGCAGACTTCCCCTTGCTGCCGTGAGGCTGCTCTTCTACATTTTCAGTTGTCGCCCTAGCTGGAAAGTAGAGACGCGATAACCACCAAAGCGGACAGGCAAGCCTAATGGCTCCCAAGCGGTAGCTAACGAGTTTCCTACCTTACACAGTTAGGAGGTCGATCGCCGAGAGGAGCGCCGATACAGCACCATCGGATATGTCCGCTGCCAGTCCGTCAGTCGGAATATCACCTGGTGGTATCTGGGGTATCGTTTGAGACTCATTCTGAGGCAGTCCGTCAGTTGGTATATCACCTGCAAAGACAGAGGATGAAAGACCAACGGCGAGGATAATTG
>DATBRN010000269.1:0-11459 GCA_036560225.1 Pyrinomonadaceae bacterium
TTGAGGGCTTACGCAGATTCAAGGCGAAGTTTGTAGCTAGCCGATGGGAAAGCGAGTATGCGCTGCTGCAGCATGGAGTGCTGGTGCCGAGCCGAGTCGCCCACGCTCTACTCCGCGCCATTGTGCCCGGCGGTTTGAAACAGTTTCTTGCCAGACGTGCCTTTCGTTCAATTAACCGCTGAAAGTTGCTGCCTACAGCCTGCCGTGACTCAACCACAGAATGTGAGCGGTAGCGACCGAACGATCCACTCAATCTCACTTGAGGTGACTCAACTACAGAACCGTAAGCTGTAGCGACCGGATGCTACACTCAACCTTACTTGCGGTGACTCAACTACAGAACCGTGAGCGGTAGCGACCGGATGCTCCACTCAACTTCACTTGGGGTGACTCAACTACAGAACCGTGAGCGGTAGCGACCGGATGCTCCACTCAAGCCTGGCCAACGCCACAATCTTTCTGCATAACTCACTGCCCTGGCTCAAAGAGACATTGGTTCTCGAATCTGGCCGTTACCGTTGACGGTTGTAGCTGAGTGGTGCGGCGGAGGTCGAGTGTAGCATCCGGTCGCTACCGCTCACGGTTCTGTAGTTGAGTAACCCCAAGTGAAGTTGAGTGAAGGATCCGGTCGCTACTGGTTGTAGTTGAGTGGCCCAGGTGAGGTTGAGTGGAGCATCCGGTCGCTACCGCTCATGGTTCTGTAGTTCAGTAACCCCTAGTGCTTGCCGATACTTCTCAATAACGTGCCGAGTCGTGAAAGCCCAATCCCTCCCAGGATTGTGAGAAACGGAAAGATCTCTACTACGTAGCGGGGTTCTGGATTCTCCAGCGTGGCGAAAAAACCAAGCCTCAAAAAAATCAATAGTGCGGTCAACAGCACCCACTGCCGCGCAACGAAATCGCGCGTCTCCACTAAAAACCACGCACCAGCAATTCCCAGCACGGTGTAAATTAAGGTTAAGCCGGCAAACAGCGGCAGCCAGTATTGTTGATGGATGTCGTAGTCCAGATCTTCAAGCGGCAGGAGTTCGCCTTCAAACGGATAATATTGCGAATGTGTATCGAGCCATAGCGTACGAGCACGCTTGAGCGGCAACCAGACGTAATAGATGAACGGATGTCGAGCAATTCGTTCTTGCGCGATCCTGGCAAAGCCTGCATCGATCTCTGGCGTCATCTCCACGTTTTGGTCTGTAGGCGAAGTTTCGGTGCCCTGATCGGACTCTTCATCCTCATCGCCCTCATCGTTCTCATCCGCCGCGTTGTCATTCTCATCGCTTTCTTCCCCTGGTGAAGCTTGCTCCGCCGGCGAGGCTTGCTCGGTCGGTGAGGATTCCTTCATGGGTGAGGATTCGTTCGGCGGGTTTCCAGGTTCATTTGCCTTTTGCTCTTCCTGATCCGACGGTGGGGCTGGGCTCTCCGATCCTTGCTCAACAAGTAAGTTCGGCTCGTCGGGATGGTTGTATCTTTCGAAGAGCGTGCCGACTCGCTTTCGTTCCTCCTCGGAGTCGAAGGCGTTATCGGGAAAATCATCAAGCTTGATCACAGATGTATCCATTGACCAGAGCGCCGGACCAACGTAGCGGCTGTCATCTATCCAGCTGCGCACCCAGGTGAGATAACCGCGCGGAACGAATTCACCGGGCATTTCAGCGTGAGCGGGCGCAAGCGGTTGAAAGAGATGAAAGACGTGAAAGTTGCGAATGGTCCAAGGGACGAGTGCCAGGCAAAATGTTAAGGAAAACACGGCGCCAAGATATGAAGCCCGGGCCAATCGGTACAGGATTTGATCGCGCTTCCGATTCAACTTCACGTGGTTTGAACGAACCAGCGCGTTGACAACCAACGTGAGTCCGATAGCTAACGCGAAGAGTCCGCTATCGGGACGAACCATGACTGCCAGACCCGCCAGTAGACCAGTGACTGCCCACAACCACAAGGCGTTCCTCTGGGTAGTTGCCAGCAGTGCCAGTGTCGCTGTCAAACACATAGCCACCGCAAAGAATACGGTCACTGTTTCGGTAAGGATTGTCGCGACATAAATCGTCGTGAACGGGCAAACAGCGGCGAGGGCAAGGGCGGCGATTGAGCTACGCCGCTTCCGTCTCTCGTCTGGCTCCCAAAGGAAAGCAACCAGGGCAATCAGCGCACACGAAACGGTGTCGATAAGCGCTTGAACGATGCGAACCGCGGCGTTGTCGCCATGACCGAATATGGAATAGATCGCGGCAACGAAAAGCGGGTAACCGGGCAGGCGGATCAGAGATGGAGCGTAAGGAAGTTCAGCGGCGTGGGAATAGACATGATGCTCAAGGACGTTGGTGGCAATCTGCGCGTAAACCCGGCCATCATCCGGCGTGTCATTCGGCAGCAGACGAGCAACAGCGACACGAAACGAAAATGCCACTGCCAGCAGCAGCACATATACGAGCAATCCATTCCGCTTGCCGGCAGGCTTATCGTGCCGTCTTCCGTCCGGCTCATCCTTCGGTTGGCCGTCCGGCCTGTTTTCCCCCCGCCCTTTCCGCTTTTTCGCCATCAATGCTCCGGCTGGAAGACCAGAGTTCAGAGATCAGAGGTCAGAGGTCGGAGATCAGAAGTCAATGGCCGAGAGTCGCTTAGCTCCGGAGGAGCCGGATGTTTATAGATAGACGGCAATTGCAGAATTGGGCGCTCCAGCGGAGCGCGATGTTTAGGTTGAAAATAGACGAGACCGCCAGGTTGCGCTCCGGTGGAGCGCGGTCCGCGGTCTTGCATGACATCTATAAACATCCGGCTCCTCCGGAGCTAAACGACTTTCCGGCCTCTGACCTCTGACCTTTGACCTCAGACTTCTGATCTCTAACTTCTGACTTCTGACCTCAGACTTCTGATCTCTGACCTCTGACCCTGACTTCTGACCTCTGGCTTCGCCCCGTTCAAGGCTGCGCTTCAACGGTCGCTTTTCGATCCAGCTTACCCCAGCCGACGGTTGTACCCCGGGCAGCCACTGCGACACTCTTGATCATGACGTAGTACATCACCTGGCGGTAACAGAAGCGCTGTAGGAAAAGCCACCAGAGCAACCGCCAGCGTTCCTTCTTTTCAAGCAGAAAGGCGAAACAAGCGGCTACCCAGTCAATTGTCAAAAACAATGCGTAATAGAAAAGCACCTGCTGGAGGGCGGTCGATGAATAACCCTTGGGTTGCTGCCACCGATCCATTAATGCGACCAACAACGTGTAGCAGAGCATTAAATCCATCACCGGCGAAATCAAAGGAAACAAGATCTGGAAAATCCAGACGTTGGGCAGGGCGATGAACCCGAGCGCGCCGAAGCGTGGACGAAACAAAGCATCGATATGTTTTCGCATACACTGCAAAGTGCCAAAGGCCCAACGGAACCGCTGCTTGGCAAGCGTATGCAGGCGATCAGGAGCTTCAGTCCAGGCGATCGCATCTTCTTCGTAACCGATTTTATGGCCCATGCGTCGAATGCGGAGGGTTAGATCCTGATCTTCCGCCAGCGTATCGGATTGAAAGCCACCTGCCTGCTCAATCAAATCACGTCGCCACGCGCCCACTGCGCCTGGCACCACCGTGATGCAATTCAAGCTCGCGAAGGCGCGCCGATCCATGTTTTGCGAAGTAATGTATTCGAGAGCCTGCCAGCGAGTGACGATGTTTACGCGATTGCCGACTTTGGCGTTGCCGGCGACAGCGCCAATTATCGGATCATAAAAACGACGTGCCAGAGCGCCCACGGTATGGGGCGCAAACAACGTGTCGGCGTCGAGCGCAATTACAATCTCACCGCTCGCGTGCCGCAAACCCAGATTGAGGGCGGCGGCTTTGCCGCCGGCAGTCGCTACTGAAAAGAGCTTCACTTGTTCGTTACCGGAGAAATTCTCGCGAACGATCTCGCTGGTGTTATCCACTGACCCGTCGTCAACGACTATGATTTCGTAGTTCTGATAATCTGATGCCAGCAGACTATCGACCGTGTTCTTGATTACCAGGGCTTCGTTGTAGGCCGGCACGATAACGGAAACAAATGGCGCGTATCCCTCTCCCGCATGAGTGTGTTGCCTTCTTCTCGAACGAAACCACTGGGCCAATGCGAGCGCGCCGATAAAAATAAGCCGGCCGAGACCAAGCACAATGCCAATCACAAAGACCCACTGTAGTGTCCAACTACCAGTTGATAGGAAGAAGAAGGTAATCGAGTCGGCTCGCGTAAACGCAAGCTCGCTCGGAGGGATGGGCGGCATCACCTGATCTCGCGACCACCCCCCTAGATCAGAGACTAAAACAAAGCGAAATCCGCGCGAGCGCAATTCGTGAATCATCGTCGGCAAAGCCTCAATTGTTGCTGAACGATCGCCTCCGGCATCATGGAGCAACACAACCTGTCCGCGTGTTTCTGGATTATTGTCCTGAGCACGCTGAAGCGTGCGCTGGACGATTTCGTCGGCCGTCACGGGCAACCGCCAATCATCCGGATCGATGCGGACTCCCACCATCAGGTAACCGAGCTGTTGGGCCAGAAGTGCCGGCTCCACTTCCTGTGGCTTGTCGGCCTCCGCATCCCCAAAGAAGGGAGGACGAAACAGAACGGTCGATCTTCCTGTTTCCGACTCAATTAACCGTTGAGTCGCGTTGAGCTCGAATTCAGTTAACGAGATAGGGACCTCTCCGAGATTTGGATGAGTGAAGGTGTGGTTGCCAATCTCATGGCCTTCGTTAACGATGCGGCGCAACAGATCGGGATACGACTGTCCATTCTTTCCGATAATAAAAAACGTTGCGGGAACGTTCTCTTGTTTCAAGATGTCGAGAATTTGGGGGGTCCATTCTGGATCTGGACCATCGTCAAATGTGAGCGCGATTAGTCCCGGATGATCCCCGCCGCGCTCAATGACGTACGAAGACGGTATTGAGACAAACTCTTCGCTTTTTATGAATCCGGTGGCCGAATCTATGTCCAGATTACGCCAACCATCCTGCGGTCGGGACATCACCTTTAACAACTCGCCCGTACCTTCAAAATTGACGTCGTATCCGTAAATTATTCTCTGGAGAACGTCGGGCGGATTAACTGTGGGGCTTCCGAGGACTGACCAGATTGAAGGGTCTTCCGATCCGAGTCGCCAAACAGCGAACCCGGCGGGCTTATAACCACTGGCGGCGCGCATCTGGTTGTAAGCCGTGACTGCGTCGAGAAACCAAACCCGGTGATGAGAATCGTCGTCTTCATCGTACTCGAAATAGGGAGTGCGAGAGTCGGGGTCAAAAAGGATTTTTGTTTCAGATTCCTGCGCCGTGATTAGCGCTTTTTGACAGGTGACTTCGTCTGCTTCGTTGGTGTCGTCGTTCCAGTCGTATCCATAGTTGCCCAGGGCGATGATTGTTTTTGCGGAGTCCACCTCGTGCATGCGGCTAATCAGGTGCTGCTCAAACCAGGGTTGAGCTGCTATTGGACCAGCATCACTTCCCGCCCAATGCTGGTCGTAAGCCATTAAAATCAGGTAATCGGTCGCCGCCGCGTATGCCTTATAGTTCCAGTCAGGATCATCAAAAGGAACTGTTTGCAAGACTGTCAGACCCTTGGGTCCAAACACATCGTGCAGTTCACGCATGAACACAAGTAGATTTGCCTGCGATGCCGTTGGTGGTTCTTCAAAGTCAACACAGATACCACCAAACTTGTTTCCTTCCACAAAGCTCGTCAGAGCGCTAATAAGTCGCTGACGAGACGCCTCGTCCGCAATATTTCTCGCGAGTAGTCCTGACTCCCAATTCTCATCAATGAGATTCTGGACCATCGGAATGATGCGGACCTGGGGACGGGTCTGACGAATGAAATTCAACGCGGGCACGTGGACATCAGTCGCCAGTGGGTTGTCGACATTGCTGTCTTTCTGCAGATGACTCCATTCCGCGATCACCCAGTCAAGGTGATCGAGATTCTTTTCCAGTGAGGCCAAACTGGATTCATCCCAGTTGATGTAGAAACCAATCGAGAGCGGTCGCGAGGTGGGAGCGGCAGGTGGCGGAATTGCCGGTGGCGGCACCGGTGCTATCTCTGATGCTCGCTTGCCCGGGACGATCCTTTTCGTCGTTGCGAGAGCGCGCTGTAACTCTGCCTGGGCCTTTTTCGCCTTCTGTTGACTCGGATTAGCGGGAACGTTTAACGACTTAGGTTTGATATCGACTGTGTGAGGCAAACTCGCGACTGGGCGGACATTGAAACTGGGAAGCGCGGGATTGACCAACACGCTGGCTATGAAGATCGCAGCGAGGCTGGTGACAACCACAGCCAGTGCCATCCAGGTGCGGCGCACTCGCCGCCAGCGACGGCCAGCCGGATCATAGAAGACGGGGGAATCAGCGGATGACAACGAACAACTCTCCTTATGATGTTGCAGGTGTGTAATCTCTCACTGCCTTGGTTTGCGGTCAAGCCGTCCGGGCAACAGCGGTAATTCGCCGCGAATTAACGCGATGTCGCGAATCAGAAGTTTGCAAGAGCTGTCATGATCTGCCCGGCCTTCTGGCAGATCACGCCTTCTAGCTTTTTTCAAAACAACCAGGCTGAAATAAAGAAGCCGCCAACGCTCCAGCGCGGGCGGCTTCCGGTGAACTGTTGGGATTGGCCTGAGGCTGACTGTGTGCCTTCCTGAAAAGGAGGAGCACTAAGCAGTGAGACTACCGAACCTAAATCCTAACTAGTTACGATTAGGTTCAGAGGTCAGGCCGCAGCCACCTCACTGTGATTAGAACTCATATATTTAGAATCACCTCCTTTCCAGTGTTGCCGCGATAATAAGATACAAGTCGCCGAAGCGTCAATCGCTTTTTAGCCGAAACGTCAATTACAGAACCGGGAGCAGTAGCGACCGGATCCGACACTCAACCTGAATGGAAATTAGGCTGGCCGACCGGCGGCGTAAACCTTCCAGGGATGTTCAATCCCGAAAAAGTAGGCGAGATCTCGGTAGTCGCCGCAGTCGTGAATGACGAAGTCGGCGAGCTTGCCAGGCTCGAGTGAACCGATGCTGTCGCCTCGATTGAGAGTATGCGCCGCATTAATGGTTGAGGCCGTGATTGATTCAGCAGGCGTCATCCTCATGTGCGTGGATGCCAATGAGAGAATCATAGGCATTGCGGGCGTTGGTGATGACCCAGGATTGAAATCACTGGCGAGCACCACAGCTAAGCCGGCGTCGATCATCTCGCGCGCTGCGGGATAGCGACTCGAACCCAAAGCATATACTGATCCGGGCAAGAGCACCGGCTGAACGCCCGCAGATTTCAGTGCCTGTATGCCATCCGCATCCGTGTGCTCGAGATGATCGGCGGTAACTGTACCGAGCTCGGACGCCAACTTTGCGCCACCGGAAAGTGAAAGCTGGTCCGCATGTATACGGAGTCCCAGCCCATGGCAACGCGCTGAAGTAAGAATCTTCCAGGATTCATCGTTCGTGAAAACCTTATCCTCGCAGAAGACGTCGCAGTATTCCGCGAGTTTCTCCTCCGACACGCGCGGCAACATCTCATCCACGATCAGCGATACATACTGTTCACGACGCGATTTGTATTCTGGAGGAATGTCGTGAGCGCCTAGAAAAGTCGGAACGTAGCGAAGTTGAGTTTCGCGATTCAGCTGCTTAATAGCGCGAAGAATCTTCAGCTCGTCTTCCACGGTTAGACCGTAGCCGGACTTGGCTTCGACAGTTGTCGTGCCGGTGCGCAGGAACCAACCCGCGTAACGCTTGCCCGCGCTGACTAGTTCATCCAGCGTCGCTTCTCTGGTCGCACGTACCGTCGATTGAATGCCACCGCCGCGCGCAGCAATCTCCTGATAGGTCGCGCCGCTTGCGCGTTCTTCAAACTCCCCCGCTCGGGTGCCGGCAAAAACAGGGTGCGTGTGCGCATCGACAAATCCCGGCATCAAGACGCGACCGCCAGCGTCTATTACATCGCAGTCGGCATCAATCAGCGGCTCGATCGCTTCGAGTTGTCCGACTTTCGCGATTCGCTCGTCAACGACAAACATCGCGCCGCCGGTGACGATCGAAAGTTCACGCATCTCCGAACCAACTCGGGGACGAGCCGGCCCCGCCAGAGTGACGATTTGTGAACAGTTAATAACGGCGAGTGAGCTTGCCAAGTCTAAATCCCACTTTACTTAATGTGGTGGAACGAACAGAAGACCGTCAGTTTGCGTCGGAGATGGAAGCTCAAGTTGAATGGCACCGAACCGACGGAAACTAACAGTTCGCTTTACATCGTGCCTGGAGCCGGCTTCCGGCGAGTCCGGTAAAGGGCCACTCCCACCGCGTTGGTCGCTAAAACAACCACGATTATCTTTATTGCGTACATCCAAACGCTCTCGACATCTATGATGGGAATCAAGGTGAAAAAACCCGCGACGACAGACACCAGGAAACCAGAAATCGCCGCGACTTTGAGCCAAAGCGGCGCGGTGACGCCGAACCGTTTTATCGCTACCAGTGGAATCGCGAAGAGCACGATATAGATTAAGGCGTAAAGAGTTGTAGCGGCATTGTCCTGTAACTGAAATGCCTCTTGTTCCTTCACGCCAATCAGACTCGCAAGGCTGAATGCCAGCGTTATCAGGCCCACAAAGAGAATGGAATTGACCGGTGTCCGATAGCGCTTATGCAAGCGCGCAAACCAGGCAGGCAACAGATTGTCCCAACCTGCAACCATCGGTAAACGAGTGTTGCCGGCAAAGTAAATGCTCATCAAAGCAATCTGTCTGGCTGCTATGCCAAAGATAGTGATTGAAACGAGTGTCGACACCCAGCCAAATGAACTGAAAGCAATACTGAGCACCTGCGGAATTGGACCGATTAGATCGACTTTGTCCGGTGAGACAAAGGCGAGCACTGAACCCGTTCCCAGGATGAACATTAAGGCGATGATTGGGGCCGAGATCATCACCGAGCGGCTAATATTGCGCGCGGGCGCGCGACATTCACCGGCGAGAATTGCGATGTATTCAAATCCTGAAAGCGCTCCGACTGCCAGTTTGCTAAAGACGTTGATGTTGTACGTACTCAATTCTGGGAAGCTGGTCGAAAAAGGGTGATAGTTAGCGAGCGTGCCCTGACCGGCGGTAACAAACGGCAGAAGGATCAGCGTAGCAAAGGTCAAAAGCAATAGCAGCCCGCCCAAATTCTGAACCCACTTGCCCAGCGTCAACCCTCGTCTCGACGCAGCGATCATTGTGAGCATGAGCAGCGTGCAAATCACGGTGGTCATCAACCTGTTTTCTTTCATCCAATCCGCGCGCGGTCCGACCGCGTAAATAATGCTTCTCTTGATGATCAATCCGATGCCTGACATTACCAGGATGCCAAAAACCCATAGGTTCCACGCCAGCATGAAGGCAATGAAGTCGTTGAAAGCCAACTTGGCCCATTGGTAGATTCCACCTTCCAATGGCATCAAGCGGTTGAGAAAAATAACGACTGCAGCAAGTGGTAGATAAAAAGTGAGGATAGCGAGCAGCCAATAGACCATCTGGTGATTGCCGAGCTTTGCCGCGGTCCCTACCCAGATGGTTCCGACTACAAATACAATTTGAGTTAGAACTAGATCGAAGAGACCAAGTTCTTTTTTGAAGACTGCGCTGCGCTTCTCAACGTCTCGCTCGAGTTCAGCGAGCGATGGCGGGATGGTCGTTTGGGTATCTGTGATCAAGAAACCTCTTTACTCAATTCTCAAGTCTGACAAAAGCAAGGCAGAGTTCAGGCTGTGAAGCAGAGTTCAAGCATCGCCATTTGAGAGACTCGAGTTGACACATTCTCAGTTGGCAGTGGATCTAACTTGCTGACGATGTGTGATCGTGAACGATCTTCCAGCCTTGTTTTGTGCGACGCAGAATCAGAGTGAATCTTCCATGCGGCTCGTCATTAGCGCGCTGAAGATGCCAGCGGCCAAGGACGATCGCGGCGTCGTTTCCTATGGGTGTGATTTCGAGCTCCGAAAAAGTCAACGTGCCCATCTTCTCACGCGAGTCATACTTCTTCTGGTAACGGTCGAGCACAGTTTGCCAGCCACGTGTAACGGTGTCACCGGAGACGAACACCGTGTTTTTGGAGCGATCGTAGCCAGCCATGTAACCGACAACGTCGCCGCGATTCCAGGCGTCACGTTGAGCGTCGAGCACGGCCTGCACAGTCGCGCTGATCGTATGTTTGTGTCTGTTGGGTTTTGCTAAAGTCTGCTGCTGGGAAGTGATCGCAACTAGCAGAAGTGCGGCCGCGAGGGGGTTTCGCCACATTGAATTTGTCCTTTAGCGCGATTAGCCATCGGATGATGTTCTGGCGGCGACGACTATAAACGTAGTCAGCACTTGACGACAAGAGGTCAACTCCTTGGAGTGCGCCGGCCGGGCGGCGCTTTGGCCCAGCTACGGCGTGCGTCGCGTTTGTTAGTAGCACTCAATCTTTTAAGGTGAGAGACGGCAGAGGTCAGGCCAAAGCGCCGCCTGGCCGCCGCACTCCAAGGAGTTGTTAGAAATATCGATAGTGCCCGATAATCTTCCACGCCAGCAGCACGTCTTCCACTCGGGCACCCGCGCCAATGTTGTGCACAATCAGGTAATGCTTGTCTGATTCAGACGAAAGGTTTGTGAGGATGCCGATATGCTCAACGCCCTCACTGAGCTCCCAGGCCACCACGTCTCCGGGTAGATAGTCGTCACGATCAGTCGTGATTGGCAGAGACTTACCCTGGCGTTCGAAATAGGTAGTGAGGTTCAACACACGGCGATGATCGATGTTCGTGTCAGTGCCGCGAGCTCCCCATTTTCTGGGATATTCAGACCAGGCCCGCGTCATATCCTCGTGAACTTCCTGCTGCAGGTCGACACCAGCCTTGCGAAAAGCGCGCACCACAACATCAGAACAGACACCAGTAGTGCTTGACACATCACCGTTTGGATAACCGATCCCGACGTACGACGGATCGTAACCAGTGGTCACCTTACTCTGTTCAATAGCAGCTTCTATAAGTTGTTGAAGTTGCGGTGAAGCATTAGCGGATAGCGGTCTTACAACCGGCGGCGGGGGTGTTGCAACCACTAATGCGCTCCTTTGGGAAGTCTGTTGACAACTGGCTAGGGCCACTAGCATCAAGCAGACCGTCATTAGCAAGGGCTTGCTAGAGTTCGCAATGCCGGGACTCCACGCAGGCCGGCCCTGGGAAATGGTCTTAGAACGTTTTTCGTTCATTCTGCATGTTTACTTAGCCAGGCGTTCACATCTTGCCGCATCGAAGGAACGATTTCGTGGGCCGCGTCATGACTCTTGAATTCGACATTCTGGGCCCGCAGTTTGAGTCGTTCTTCATAATCTGCAACCCGCGACGGCGGATAATACTCGTCTCGTGTTCCTGCGATGTGAAGGACGGCGGCGCGGGTTGGCTGATAATTTTGGCTGGTTTCC
>DATBRN010000270.1:0-57762 GCA_036560225.1 Pyrinomonadaceae bacterium
TCCGCCGGACATGGATTACAAAATTGTTTATGACACAACGCCGGCAGTCGAAGCTTCAATTCACGAAATTCTCAAAACGTTTGTTGAAGCGCTGATTCTGGTAACGCTTGTCGTTTACATCTTTTTGCAGAACCTTCGGGCCACAATCATTCCGATGCTCACTATTCCGGTGTCGCTGATCGGGACGTTCATCTTCTTTCCCATACTGGGTTTTTCCATCAACACTCTGTCGATGTTTGGGCTGGTGCTCGCAATTGGAATTGTTGTGGACGACGCCATTGTCGTGGTGGAGGCAGTAATCCATCACCTTGAACATGGTCTAACTCCGAAGGATGCAACCGTCCAGGCCATGAAGGAAGTGACAGCTCCGGTAATCGGCATTGCGCTAATACTGTCAGCGGTGTTCGTACCGGTTGCCTTGTTGGCTGGCCTGGTCGGCAGTATGTACAAGCAGTTCGCGCTGACAATAGCTATCTCAGTGCTGCTCTCAGCTTTCAACGCTCTGACATTGACGCCGGCGCTTTGTGCGCTGCTGCTCAAGCCGCCGAAACCTACGCGCGGCCCCCTGGGGATTTTCTTTCGCGGCTTTAACAAAGTTTTCGAAGTGACCACCAACGGTTATGTGAGTGCCGCGCGCGTCCTTGTTCGCCGCGGAATCATCACTATCGGAATCGTGGTCGCAGTTGTTTTGGGCGCCGGCTTCTTTGCTAAACGTATTCAGGCGGGGTTCATACCCGATGAAGATCAGGGGATCCTCGGCGTCAACGTTCAGCTGCCGCCGGGTGCTTCGTTAGTGCGTACCAGCGAGGTGCTCAAGCAGGTCGAGGATATTCTGGCAAAGACTGAAGGCATCGAGTCTTATCAGACGATTGGCGGTTATGGCGTAGTCACCAATACCTACCAGTCGAATTACGGCACGCTCTTCGCCCGACTTAAACCATGGGAAGAACGACACGGCGAGGCGCTGCACGTTAAGGGGATCATGGTGGGCTTGCAGCGACAGTTTGCGGGCATTCCCGAGGCAGTGGTGTTTCCATTCAATATCCCGACACTTTCCGGATTCGGCGCGGCTTCGGGATTCAATTTTCTGATTCAGGATCGCAGCGGATCAATGACCGTCGATCAACTGGGCGAGCAATCACGAAAGTTGATTGCTGCGGCGCGGCAACGGCCGGAGTTGGGAAATGTCTTTACGTCATTCGATCCCAACTATCCACAGGTGAAGGTCGATTTGGATCGTGAGAAAGCGCGCACTCTAGGGGTGCCGACCGACGAAGTCTTCCAGGCCATGTCGACAGCCATGGGCGGATCCTTCGTCAATGATTTTAATCGCTTCGGCAGGCTCTACCGTGTTTACGTCCAGGCTGAGCCCGAGAGTCGTCTGAGGTCGGAAGACATCGGCAAGATCTATGTGAGGTCAAGGACCACGAACCAGATGATTCCGCTTTCGACGCTGGTCTCAATCGAGGACGCGGCAGGCACGGAACTGACCACACGATTCAATCTGTTGCGATCGGTTGAGCTGCAGGGATCGCCAGCGCGCGGCTATACCTCAGGCCAGGCGCTCGCAGCGCTCGAGCAGGTTTTTGCCGAAACGATGCCAAAGGAAATGAGCTTTGCGTATTCGCAGTTGTCTTATCAGGAGAAGATCGCGCCGCCGGCTGGACCAACTCTCATCCTGGCGATCTTTGTGGTGTTTTTATTGTTGGCCGCGATGTACGAAAGCTGGCGGCTTCCGTGGGCGGTGCTGCTGGGATCGCCACTGGTTGCCCTGGGTGCGCTCTTTGGGGTCTGGATGTTTGGTTTCGACAACAACGTCTACGTGCAGATTGGACTTGTGATGCTGATCGGCTTGGCTGCCAAGAACGCAATCCTGATTGTCGAGTTTGCGAAAGCGAAGCATGAAGAAGGGTTGACCCTTGAAGATGCTGCCCTTACCTCGGCGCGTTTGCGGTTCCGCCCGATCCTGATGACCGCGTTGGCGTTCATCTTAGGTGTCATTCCGCTGATGAAAGCCAGTGGGGCGGGTGCCGGCGCGCAAAACGTAATGGGCACCGGCGTGTTTTTCGGGATGCTGGTCGCGACCGGAATCGGCGTATTCATCATTCCCGGTAACTACGCGTTCATCGAAGGACTATGGCGACGAAAGAAAGAGACAGCAATCGGTCCTCCGCCGCTGCCGATTGAAGCGAGTCCGCAGCCAGGCCTGCCGCCTTTACCTGTGCAAGCCGGAGGTGGGCACTCATGAAACGCGCGATCATAGTCTTGTTAATTGCGAGCCTGGCGCAAACGATGGTGCTGGCACAAAAAAAAGATCAGATACCAAAGGTGGAGGTCCCCCCAGTTTATCGCGGCGTGGCCGACCCAAATGCGCCTCCGGATCCACAGACACTCGCCGACACGAAATGGTTCGACATCTTCAAAGACGAGAAACTTCAGCAGTTGATTAATGAGGCGCTGCTTCACAACTACGACCTGCGTGCGGCGGTCGCTCGCATCGATCTGGCGCGTGCGAATCTCGGGTTGGCCCGCTCGGAACAGTTTCCGCAAATCTACGGCAGTGCCGATGTGACCACCTTGGGCCGTTCTCGAGACGGTCAACTGACGGTCCCGAACCCGGTGAGCAAGGGACGCACCTTCGGCAGCGTGTTGCTCAACCTGTTTACGTTCGAACTTGATATCTGGGGGCGCGTGCGAAAACAGACACAGGCGGCTCGCGCCGATCTCCTGGCTAGCGAAGAAGCGCGTAAGGCAGTACTGACCACTATCGTTAGCGACGTTGCCGCCTCATATTTCAATTTGCGCGAGTTTGATTTCGAACTCGAGATCGCCAAGCGCACTTTGACTTCACGCCAGGAGTCGTTGCGCATCATTAAGCTTCGGCAAGAACGAGGCGTGGCCACCCTGTTGGAAGTACGACAAGCAGAGGAACTGGTCTATAACGCGACTGAAACAATTCCGGCACTCGAGAGATTGATCGAGCAGCAGGAGAACTTTCTCAGTGTGCTGGTTGGTAAGAACCCTGGGCCAATCACGCGCGGATTTACTTTGACTGAAGAGCACCTGCCAGCCACCGTACCGGCGGGACTCCCATCCGATTTACTCGCCCGGCGTCCTGATATTCGCGCCGCCGAGCAAGGTTTGCTTGCCGCGGGTGCGCGTATCGATGTGGCCCGCAAGGCATACTTGCCGCAGATTTCGCTAACCGGATTCCTGGGATTTGAAAGCACTTCGCTTTCTGATCTGTTCAAACCGTCAAGTGGCGTCTGGGGGTTCGTTCCTCAGTTAACGCAACCGATCTTCACCGGCGGTCGGCTTAGGTCGAATGTTCGCTTTACTCAAGCGCAACGTGATCTTTTCCTGGTTGATTATGAACGAACCATCCAACATGCTTTTCTCGAAGTTTCTGATTCGTTGATCGCATATCGCAAGGTGAGAGAAGTTCGCGCCCAACGTGAATTGCTGGTGACCACGCTTCAAGATCGTTCACGCCTCGCGTACTTGCGCTATACAGGCGGAGTCTCGAACCTACTTGAGGCACTCGATGCCGATCGAGAACTGTTCGACGCGGAACTGAGTTTGGCTCAGGTCCGCCGCGATGAGCTGCTGACTGTGGTCCAACTCTACAAATCCCTCGGTGGTGGCTGGCAACAATAAAAAGTTCCCAGCGTCCCGATGAGTTTAGCCCGGCGTTTCAGGGCAAGACGGGCTCTCGTGTTGTTCGTGTTTCTTAGCGGATTCTTTCCCGAAGGAAAGGCTTAAACCACGAAACTACACGAAACAAAATCACGCAAAATACGAACAGAACGTAAACAAAACTCTGAAGCTTAGCCCACAAGCCCACTAGGTAATCCTGAACGTTGCAAATACGCCCGGCCTGTTAATTTTGACAGTACTGACTACTCACTCTGCCAAATAGGATCAATCACAGCAAAGATCTCTGCCAGCTTGAAGTCTGAATGGTGGCAAGGACCATTAGTTCCAGAGGGTGATAATTCATGCTCACGCAATTCCGGGAGATGGTGCGTCATGCCGGCGCGACGACCGTTGCAGCCCCGTCGCGTGATCTTGATCCCGTCAAGCTAGTTACCATTCTCGGAGTCATTTTGTTGCTCTTCATTGCGGGCGCGACATTCAAGGTAGCAGCCCAATCTCACACGGCTCCGGCAAGCTTGCCAGATGCTGCCGCACAGCTGGAGCCGGTTGCTACTTCTGAACCGGAGGAACATGGCTTATCGCAAAAGGCCGTCGAGATCGGCCACGTCTTCGGCTTCCCGATTACTAACTCGATGGTTGTGAGCTGGATCGTTGCTCTCGGGTTGATTGCTTTTGCTCGCCTCGCGACGCGGCGCATGAATCACGTGCCCAGTGGAGCTCAAAATCTCCTGGAGTGGCTAATTGAAAGTCTCTACCGGTTCCTTGAAGCACTCATTGGCAAACATCTAGTCGACCGGACGTTCTGGTATTTCGCAACGGTTTTCATATTCATCCTCTCGGCAAATTGGATGGGTCTGCTTCCGGGAGTAGGAACGATCGGTTGGGGAGAGCAGACCGCTCACGGTTTCAAGATCGATCAGCCATTACTTCGGGGCGCGAATGCGGATGTCAACCTGACGATGGCGATGGCCCTGATCTTTTTTTTCTGCTGGATCGTCTGGGCGCTGCAAGAAGTCGGGCCCAGAGGATTCTTGAAGGAACTGTTCGCGCCCAAAGGTGAGAGCAGTGGATTCATGAAGCTAGTGCTGGTGGTGGTGTTCTTTGTCGTCGGATGTTTAGAGGTGGTTTCGATTCTGTTCCGCCCGGTCTCACTGAGCTTTCGACTCTACGGCAACACGTTCGCCGGCGAGAACATGTTGGAAACAATGGCCAGACTGGTTCCTGGTCTCGGTTGGCTGCTTCCAGTCCCTTTTTATTTCCTGGAGCTACTTGTGGGCCTGGTTCAAGCGCTGGTCTTCATGTTGCTGACGGCTGTTTTTACCCTGCTGATTTGTCAGCACGATGAAGGACCTAAATCCCAGCATTGATAAACGCGAAAGGAACGACCAGCTATGAGTGGAAACATACACGTAGGTTTGGCCGCAATTGGAGCAGCCATCGCGGTCGGTATCATCGGCATGAAGGCTTCGGAAGCAGTCGGTCGCAATCCGGAAGCCTCAACGAAAGTTTTGGTCCAGTCGATTCTGGCCATCGCTTTCGCAGAAGCAATAGTGTTCTACACCTTGTTCCTGGTGAAGTAAGCCCGGGCATGCTGAAGCGTCTTAATGGGCTCAATTGTGGGAGGGTGTGATTATGAATGCGCTTTTCTTATTTGCAGAAGCTCAGAGTGGCGGGCAGATAGAACAGATTGCGCGGACCTTCGGCGTTGACTGGTCTCACCTGGTTGCTCAGATCATCAGCTTCTCGATCGTTTGTGGCCTGCTCTATCTGTTCGCGTATAAGCCTATCCTCAAGATGTTGACACAGCGGCGGGAGCTGATCGCCCAGGGTCTGGCTAACAGCGAAAAGATAAAAGCTGAACTGGAAAAGACTGAGGCACAGCGCACCGAGGTGATCGCCCAGGCTAACGTTCAGGCCAGCCAGCTTATAGAAGAAGCGCGCGGCGCAGCCGCACGCTTACGAGAGCAGGAAAAGCAAAGAGCAATTGCCGCCGGCGAACAAATTCTGGCGAGGGCACATGAGGCCGCGTCGCAGGACCACACTCGGATGCTGGCCCAACTCAAGCAAGAAGTGGGCCGCCTGGTGGTGCGCACAACCGCTGCGATCACCGGCAAGGTTTTGACGACCGACGATCAGCGGCGGCTGGCGGAAGAGACGGCGAGGGAATTGTCCGCGCCGTAATCGGATTAATCGATATGAAAACGATCAAACAAATCAAGCGAGAAGCCAGACACCTTTTTCGGCTGTGCCGGACAAACGGATCGCTGGACGAGAAGCGTGTTCGCCGTGTGGTGCAGAGTGTGCTCGGGTCGAAACGCCGTGGTCATCTGGCTTTGGCTAATGAATTCGAACGGCTTGTGAAACTCGATCAGTTGCAACATACGGCGAGAGTGGAGAGCGCGGTGCCGTTGTCCCCGGAGTTACAGGTAAAGGTCGAGGCAAGTCTGACTCGAATGTACGGCCCCGGGATGCACACGTCGTTCACAGAGACGCCGGCGTTGATTGGCGGCATGCGCGTAAGCGTCGGTAGCGATGTCTATGACGGTAGCGTTAAAGCAGGCCTGGCGGCTTTGGAGCAGAGTTTCTAGTGGGGCGCAACGGCGTGTACGCACAGTTCGTCAAGTATGAGTTGAGGGAGATCTTCTGACGTTTGGGCCTAGCAGCGCGCATAAATCGAGGTAAAGACCATGGCCGACTTATTGATGGAGATTGAGGCGCAAATCCTCGGGGCAAAGACATCTGCTGCGAAACAAAACGTGGGTGTCATCCGCGAGATCGGCGACGGTGTTGCGCGAATCGAAGGCCTCAGCGATGCCATGCTTAATGAAATGATCGATCTTGGTCACGGCCTTACCGGCCTGGCGTTGAATCTCGATGAGACCGAAGTCGGCGTGGTGATCATGGGCGACTACACGCAGCTTGAAGAGGGTGACGAAGTTCGCGCGACTGGCAAACTCCTGCAGGTGCCGGTCGGCAAAGGTCTGCTCGGCCGCGTCGTTAGTACGTTGGGCGAGCCCCTCGATGGCAAGGGTCCGATCCAAAGTGACGTTGCCTATCCAGTAGAAAACCTCGCGCCCGGAATCATCAGGCGACGTCCCGTTAGACAACCGATGCAAACGGGCATCATGGCGATCGACGCCATGATCCCGATTGGCCGTGGCCAGCGTGAGTTGATCATCGGCGATCGTTCGACCGGCAAGACGACAATCTGTATCGATACCATCATCAATCAGGCGCGGCTAAACCAGGCGGCAGCAGCTGCGGGTGACAAAGACTTTCGCCCGCTCTACTGCATCTACGTCGCGATTGGACAAAAGCAATCCAGTATCGCGCGCCTCATCACCGTGCTTGAGGAAGCCGGAGCCATGCCCTATACGATCATCGTCGCTTCAGCAGCTTCCGATTCGGCGACTAATCAGTATTTGGCGCCGTTCGCCGGCGCGGCGATGGGCGAGTGGTTCATGGATAACGGCAGGGACGCTCTGATTATTTTTGACGATTTGTCGAAGCACGCCGTCGCTTATCGTCAAGTCTGTTTGGTCTTGAAGCGGCCATCGGGTCGTGAAGCGTATCCAGGCGACGTGTTCTACCTGCACAGTCGTTTGCTCGAACGTGCTGCTCGGGTGGGCGAAGAATACGGCGACGGTTCGCTAACAGCGCTGCCAATAATCGAAACCCAGGCGGGTGATGTTTCCGCTTACATTCCGACCAACGTCATTTCGATCACCGACGGACAGATTTATCTGGAAACGGATTTGTTCTATCAGGGTGTGCGTCCCGCGATCTCTGTGGGACTGTCGGTTTCGCGCGTCGGGTCAGCGGCACAGCTCAAGGCGATGAAGCAAGTCGCCGGGCAGCTCAAAGGTGATCTCGCGCAATTTCGCGAGCTGGCAGCTTTTGCTCAATTCGGTTCAGAGCTTGATGCGAAGACGCAGGCACAAATCGATCGCGGTAAGCGCATCGTCGAAATTTTCAAGCAACCACAATACAGTCCGATTCCAGTGGAAGTGCAAGTAGCAGTCCTCTGGTCGATCCAAAACGGAAACCTGGATGATGTGCCCGTGGCCCGAGTAAAAGAATTCCAGAGCAAGCTGATCGAGTTTTTGACTGTACGCAAAGCCGAGTTGCTGGAAAACATCGCGCGCGAAAAAACGCTGAGTGATGCGCTGATAGCTGAGTTGGGAACGGCGACCGACGCTTTCAAGCAGACCTGGAATTAGAAACCATGGCTAGCACTCGGGACATTCGGAGACGCATCAGGTCCATCGGCAGCACATCGCAAATCACTAAGGCGATGCAGATGGTGGCAGCTTCGAAGATGCGCAAGGCCCAGGACGCGGCTCTTGCCGGACGCCCCTTCGTGCAGCTGATTTATCGTTTCCAGCGCGAAGCCACCACGCAAATGCGAGACTTCAAACACCCTTTGCTTGAAGTCCGCGAGGTCCGCAAGCGAGCAGTGATTTTGGTCGCCGCGGATAAGGGGTTGTGTGGCGCTCTTAACAGCAACTTGTTTCGCATGGCCGCGCAATTTAATCCGGAGTCAACTCTCTTCATCGCGGCCGGACGTAAAGCAGCACAATTCCTCGCGGCTACTCGCCGGCAGTTAGTTGCCGAGTTTCCTTATGGCGACTCGCCGCGATTTCCTGAAGCCAGGGCGATTGCGGCATTCGCCCGCGAGCTTTTTCTAAAAAAAGAGGTCGATGAGGTTCGGATCTTAGCAACTCGCTTCGTGAATACGCTGACGCAGCACCCGGTTGATGTTGAGTACCTTCCGGTGGGCGAAATCAAAGGGATGAAGATTCCCGGCGTGGAATCCGAAGAGAAAATAAGGGCGCATAAAGAAACTCTCTTCGAGCCGAGTCCAAACGCATTCCTTAGCTATATGCTGTCGCACTATCTCAATATTTATGTCTACCAGGTTTTGCTGAACGCGAAAGCGAGCGAGCAAAGCGCGCGGATGGTGTCAATGAAGAACGCAACGGATAACGCAGAGGGCCTCATCGATGATTTGACTCTGGAATACAACAAGCTTCGCCAGGGAAATATCACCAAGGAGTTGCTGGAAATCGCGGGCGGTCAGGCAGGCTGAACCGAATTCCCGAGTGACACATTGGGAAAGCAGGGTTGCATATGAGTACAGGCACAATCGTTCAAGTCTCAGGCCCGGTGGTAGACGTGGAATTTCCGGACTTGCTGCCCGGCATCTATAACGCGTTGTCAGTTGAATACAAAGTCGGGGACCAACCGGTGAAATTGACGCTCGAGGTGCAACAACATCTTGGAGACAAGTGGGTCCGTACGATATCCATGTCCGGCACTGAGGGCCTGAAGCGCGGATACAAAGTCGAAGACACTGGTGGGCCAATGAAGATGCCCGTCGGCGATGGCGTTATGGGCCGCGTGTTTGACGTGACCGGAAGTCCCGTCGACGAGCGCGGTCCGGTCGACGCCGAGAAATACTATCCGATCCATCGCCCGGCGCCACTGCTGGTAGATCAATCGCCCTCACCGCAGGTTCTTTTCACTGGCATCAAGGTCATCGATCTGATCTGCCCTTTCCTAAAAGGTGGCAAGGTTGGTGCTTTTGGTGGCGCCGGCGTGGGCAAAACAGTCGTCATCATGGAGTTGATCAATAACATCGCCAAGCTCCACGGCGGCGTCTCTGTGTTTGCCGGTGTCGGTGAGCGCACCAGGGAAGGGAACGATCTCTACAACGAAATGTCCGAAGCCGGAGTTATCAATCAGGCAGACTTGAAGCAATCGAAGATCGCGCTAGTGTATGGCCAGATGAATGAGCCCCCCGGCGCGCGCCTGAGAGTTGCTTTATCCGGCCTCGCGATCACCGAATATTTTCGCGATGAGAAGAATCAGGATGTGTTGCTTTTCATCGATAACATTTTTCGTTTTTCTCAGGCGGGATCGGAAGTCTCGTCACTGCTCGGCCGGACGGCCAGCGCCGTAGGCTATCAACCGACGCTCGCGGCGGAGATGGGCGCTTTGCAGGAGCGCATTACTTCTACCAGGAAAGGATCGATCACTTCCTTCCAGGCGGTTTATGTGCCGGCGGACGACTTGACTGATCCAGCGCCGGCCACAACATTCGCGCATCTCGACGCGACGATCGTGCTGGAACGCGCGATTGCGGAATTGGGAATCTACCCGGCAGTGGATCCGCTGGCTTCAACATCGCGCGCTCTCGAACCCGAGATCGTGGGGCAGGAGCACTATGAGGTGGCCCGCCGCGTACAGACCGTACTGCAGCGCTACAAAGACTTGCAGGACATCATCGCGATTCTTGGCATGGATGAGCTTTCGCCGGATGACAAGTTAACTGTGCTGCGCGCGCGCAAGATTCAGCGGTTCCTGAGTCAACCGTTCAGCGTGGCGCAAGTCTTTACCGGGCGTGAGGGCAAACAGGTAGCAGTCGCGGACACGGTGCGTGGCTTCAAGGAAATTTTGGAAGGGAAACATGACGATGTGTCGGAAGGTAACTTCTACATGAAGGGCGCGATTGAAGAAATCAGAGAAGGGTGATCTCTGGTGGCTCCTGTCGCAGGTGCGAACATGCCGAACACTCTCAAACTACAAATAGTAACGCCGGAAGGCATGGTCTATTCCGATGACGTTGAGATGGTTTGCCTGCGTTCGATTGATGGACGAATTGGAATTCTCCCTCATCACATCCGGCTGATGACGCAAATGCTGTCCGGTGAAATGATGGTTCGTAAAGACGGACGCGATCAATTTCTGGCTGTGGGCGAAGGAATGGTGGAAGTCACCAACGACAGCGTAGCGATTGCGACCGACATGGCTATTGCGGCCGAAACCATCGATGAAGCGAAAGCCGAAGAAGCCCGTCAAAGGGCCGAGGACCGATTGCGCGAAAAGATTTCCGATGAGGAAGTCGCGTCCGTAAACGCCTCGCTGGCTCGCGCGCTTTCCCAACTTCACGTGAAGCGTCGACGGCGTTGAGGTCGGCTGAAGTGTCCACCAAAGCTGTGTATTACCTCAGCGATCATCTCATCCCGAGAACTAACAGCATGCGCATAGAAACAGGCACGAGACTGGTGTCTGTGGAGGCTACAAGCAATGAAAAGAGACAGTGAGGTTGAGCAGCTGGTTCTTAGAAGTCTCAAGCTGGATTCAGCAATAGTCTCTAACGAAATTTGCGTGGAATCACATGGCGGTGTGGTTACGCTCAGGGGTATAGTGCTGAATCGCTTTGAGAAGTCGGCAATTTACTCCGCAGCTCGTCAATCACCGGGTGTCTGCCGTGTAGTGAACAAGGTGGAAGTTAAGCGCGGTCGACTGACAATTCCCGAGCACTCGAAGAATGCGACCCGACCCGAGCAGTCGATCGCTTACGCCCGCGAGCTCTGATTCATCGCAAATCAATGAGCAGAGGCTGGTGACGCGCGCCTAACGACAAACCGTCGCCTTTTGGATTCAGACAATTGACAAACCTTGCGTGAGCGAGGTCCGACATTCGGCAATTAGGCCTTCCTCTGGCTGAACACTGTCAGTTGACAGTAGTTTGCGCGTCACTTGCTACTTATGTTCGGGCGGCGTGTCATCAGGCAAACCAGCATGAGTGCCGAGCATATAGAATCGCACGCCTTCTATCGCGCAACTCTTAACAGCGAGTGGTATCGAATTGCCGGCTTGTTGGGAGTGTTAGGCGCTTTGATGGTGTACACGATCGCCCGCGGCATTATGGTAGGCGGCTTTCGCCTGCTTTGGGTACAAACCATAGTGCTTGCGCTCGTTATTGTGCACGAAGCCCTCGTCTTGCGCGCAGTAAAGCAGGCGTTGCAGGATGACAAAAATGTGCCGGCCGCAACCTGGGCTGTTAGCGTCCTGGTCGAGAGTCAACTGCCCACTCTCGCACTCTTTCTATTACTCGCTAGTCAATGGATGACTCCCTACCAGGTACTGGTAGCGCCGGCCGTGCTGGTTTACTTTCTGTTCATTATCCTCTCCACTTTGCGGCTAAGTCCGAGCCGCACGGTATTGACCGGACTAATGTCGACTTTTGGTTACCTCTTCGCTGTCTTTTACATCGAGCGAAAGTTTCAGTCCTCCAGGCTCGCACTGGGCGCGTTTCCACTCAGCATCTATCTAACCGATGGCAGCTTGATTCTGATCGGCGGGATATTGGCCGCGGTCGTGGGAGGGCAGATTCGACGCCACGTCGCGGCCGCGCTACGAGAAGCCGATCTTCAAGGAAAACTTGATCAGGTGAAACACGATCTGGATATAGCCCGCTCGATACAGCAGGGGCTCATACCTACTAACGCCCCGAGGTTGGAAGACTTCGAGATTGCCGGTTGGAATCAACCAGCCGATCAAACCGGAGGTGATTACTTCGACTGGCAGGTATTGCCCGATGGTCGGATAGCCATCAGCCTCGGCGATGCGACCGGTCATGGGATTGGCCCGGCGCTGATAAGTGCATCGTGTCGAGCCTATGCCCGGGCAAGTTTTGTGGCCGGCGAAGAGAAGGATGGGCTGCTGGATCGTCTTAACGGGTTGTTGGCGGATGATCTGCCCGGAAACCGATTTGTTACGTTTGCGGTTATCTTTCTCGAGCCAGTCAGTTCACAGGTGAAGGTACTCTCTGCCGGACACGGGCCCATACTCTGGTATAGATACGCCGCCGACCAGTTCGAGAATCTCGAGGCTCAGGGAATTCCGCTGGGAATGATTGCGGGCGTGAAATACAGCCAGGCAAACCAAAGAAGACTGGCGCCTGGTGACATGCTGGTGCTGGTTACCGATGGCTTCTACGAGTGGGAGGATCTCAACGGCGAACAGTTTGGGTTAAGCAGGCTGGAAACGGTGATCCGTGAATCGAGCGACGATTCCGCTGAGGGCATGATCAAACAGTTACGCGCGGCCGTTGAGAGTTTCAGCAAAGGCACGGAACAGAAGGACGACCTGACGGCGGTGGTTCTGAAACGCAATGCCGGTCTATCCAATTGAGAGGTGGACTTCCGCCGAGATCATTTGAGCCAAGTATATTGCCATGCCACGGCCACCGTATTTAGGTGGCCTCCTATTCGCGTCGTCACACCTTTGGCCACAGCTACTTTGATGGACTGCTGCTGATTCAAAGGAATCGAAACGGTGGCCCCGACTCGCGAATTTCCCTGGCGATCGGCATTGACCACTCCATTCACAATCGTTCGCCCGCCGCTGTAGTAACTCGCGTTCACCGCCACCCACGATCGCGGACGCAAGGTGTAAATCAGACTGCCCTGCAGCGATATCAGTGGCTTTTGTTCACGCCGTGAGCCGCCGAAAAAATTATTGTTGGCAGTAAACAGCCACGCTCCGCCTGCCATTTCCAAAGTCCACCGTCCCGCGGGTTTTGATAGTCCCACTTCGGGCTTGAACGCCCACCGATTTGAGCTGAGGTTAACAAGACGGCGGGAATCGTATTGGCCACTTGGAGCTATGACGGTGACGCTTGCCCCCACCACGGTTCGCGCCTTGTAGGCAGCAAATTCTTGGGGATGTAACGCAGGCGATCCGATAAGGTTAATCATGAACCGTACTCGAACATCTCCCAGCCCCGAACGGGTTACCTTCACTTGCTCCTCGAAAACTGTTCCGCTTGCGTTGCCTTTTATGTAGAGAGCGAAAAAACTCGCGCTTGCTTGTTTTCCGGCCAAACCGAAGGTGCGGCCATAGGCGAGCGATCCTGAACTGAGTTTCACGTTGACATCACGTAACGGGAGGGACGAATCCGTAAACACATCGCCACTTTGATAAGCGTAAGTTAGGAGGACAAACTGAGCGCCCACCGGAGCGCGTGAGTAAGCTCTCGGCTCCATTTCCTGGCCTAGGGCCACAGCGCAACAAGCAGCAGTCAGCGCGAAGAGTATCGGGGCAAACTTTTTCACCTTGCTCTCATGTGATCTTCTTTTCGAACTATCAAATTGGAGCTGTCGCAGGCCAGCGCCGCAAGCTCGCCTTTCACATTCAGCTTAGGAACCTCACAACACCCGAAACGACATCGTAGATTGCGCCAAGTACTCTCATGCGCCCCTCTGCGTGACGCATCCGACCTTCAGGAGATTCATGGATCTTCCGAACGGTGAACCGAACATTGCTCTCGACCGCTTTTGAAAGTCTTGCTTCAGGAGAACTCTCAGGATCAAAATTCGGCAGGCTCGGTAGAATGGAGTTAACCAGGACTTGAATGCGCGACCGCTGTTCGGCGGCATGGTCTCTGGTTGCCAATGCGGCGCCGACCGCACCGCAGCGTTCATGGCCCAGGACAACGAACAATGGTGTATTGAGATGTGATCCTGCGTATTGCAAGCTGCCGGCCCCTTCAGGTGAAAGGACATTGCCGGCGACCCGGACCACAAATAGTTCTCCCAGACCAGAATCGAAAATCAACTCTGGTGCAACACGCGAATCGCTGCAGCCGAGTATGGTTGCGAATGGCTGCTGGCCATCAGCGAATTTGGTCAGGTCCGCGGACGTCTGTGTAGACAAGCGAGTTGTGCCATTTCGGAACCGTTCATTTCCGGATACCAGACACTGCAGCGCTCGCTCGGCTGAGGGGTTCGTCTTGTTGAAGTGTCCGCCCATAGCAGTTCAAAATTGCAAACGCACAAATCCAGGCTAACAAGACCCATCCTTTGAGAATCTTATAGCGACGATGAAAGGGGTTGTACTGTCAGAAGTGACAGGCGGGAAATGTGGTCATAACTCGAATCGCAACGTAAGCTCCCTTCTGAACTTGCACTTCGCACTGCAAATTCCTGGATTAAGAATCCTCCAGCTCATTTCCCAGCCAAATAGGCCTCAGATTGAGTTGCCGGGTAACTTTTGCCGCCACGCGACCAAGGACCCCGGCGTAGGTGGGAAATGAAAGCGGCACCTGGGCCAGGTCATCGACTTGCATTCCGCCCGCAATGGCCACGGCCGCCACCTGAGTGATCTCGACGGCGCGCTCTCCCACAACATGACAGCCCAGGATTTCCCGTGTCTGACGGTCCACGATCAGCTTACAGAAACCGGACGTCCTGCCGTCGATGATTGTGCGAGTAGTTGAGTCAAAGCCGACACGCGCGGTCACTGCATCCCTCACTTCGTGGGCCTTCGCTTCGGTGAGGCCTACCTGCGCATACTCAGGGTCGGTGAAACTGCCGATAGGCGCAACGTGTTCCGGCAGCTTCATCGTTGCGCCTCGGACCGCATTGGTCCCTGCCACGAAACCGTCCTGAATTGCCTGCGGCACGAGCATTAGCCGACCAGTAATGTCGCCCGCGGCGAAAACGTGTGCTGCTGAAGTTGCAAGAAACTCGTTGACGCAAATAAATCCTCTGTGGTTCGTCTCGATGCCTGCAACAGAAAGATCCAGTCCCGCAGTATTTGCGACCCAACCGATGGCCGTCACCACGAGGCTTGCTTCAACGCTATCGCGCCGCCCGTCTTTGGAAAAAAACATCCGCACGCCAGTCGGTGTCTTCTCAAACGATTCGATAATCCCAAAGTCTTCTCTAACCAGTATGCCCGATTCGCGAAAGGCGGCGGCAACAGCGGCCGATACTTCTTCGTCCTCGGTCGGCAAGATGCGCGGTCCAGCATGAAAGAGTTGGATTTGTGAACCGAAGGCGTTGAAGATCGAAGCGACTTGCGCGCCAGTGGCTCCGCCGCCGATCACAATGATCGACGGTGGGATCGAAGTCAGGCCCCACGCATCGCTGTGGGTTGCGGTGAACTGAGCGCCTGGAACTGAGAGTTGCCGGCCGACGCCGCCGGTGCAAATGATGATCTTGTCAGCCTGCAACCGGATCCCACTCTCGGTAACAATGGTTTGCGGATCGCTGAAGCGGGCCGTTCCGGCATTTTCATGTACGGTGACTCCCAGCGAATCGATCTGACTGCGGAAAGTTGAGTGCGAGCGCACGTCGTTGACCACTTCGTTCACTCGTGCCAGTAACCCCGAATAATCCAGCGTTGGCTCGCTCACCACGATGCCGTAGCGACCAAGCTGGCGAGCATCTCTGATCAACCGCGCGGCGTGTGCCAGGGTTCGTACGGGAACCGGGCCGTCGTTGGCCGCCATGCCGCCGAACCCATCACGAGTTATCAGGGCAGTTGTGGCACCAAGATCTGCGGCACGCAGCGCGGCAATCATGCCTGCTGGACCACCGCCAATTACCAGAACATCTATCATCTTCTAAGAGTCAGGCTGCAGGTTCCTTACCGTTAATGACTGGGTTTGGCTTACGTGGCCAGCGCTGAGCAATGCGGTTCACCGGACCACGAACCAGGAGATAGGGAACAACGGCAAGCAGAATCGCGACGATTAGTAACTCGAGTGGATAGATCCACCGCTGTACAATTAACTGGTAAATGATGTCCATTATTACAGCCAACAAAAATACTCGGCCGATCGCTTTCCACCCCTCGCGCAACAAATCCGCGCGCTGCAATGGATCGGTGAGAACAGTCCACAAATAAGGCGGGCGGCCTTCGCGGGCATCTCGTAACCCAGCCAGTATGGCCAGTAGCGTCGCCATCGCCGGCTGGAGAATGATCCGGAAGGTCATTGGCCCACCCACCCGGTCAAACAAGTTCATCCAACCGCGAACCAGCAAATCCCTCATTGCTTTTTAGTTCCTTTCGAGCTCACAGACAGCAAAGCTGATTGCGACCGTAAGTGGTCCGCCGTTTTCATCCTCATCGTTCCCCGTTTGTCCAGCCTCAAGCGGCCTTGTCTTTCTAAAAGCTGATGGCGCCAGAGAGCTGGACTGAGTAGCCCTGAAACGTAGACCTATTCAAGAACTCGCGAAAATACTTGAAACCTATGCTTGCTCTTCCGGACAAGTTCACGTTCGACGCAACGCCCAGCGCGTTGACCTTATAACGAGCGATTGCTTGTTCCTGAGTAACGGTCGGTCCGGACTTATTTGTGGTCTGCCGCTGGTTGTATCCGACCAGCCCAAGCTGCAGGCCAACACCACATCGAAGCGGAACCACTTGTGTCAACGAATAGTCGAGATTAAGCGTTTGCCCGGGATGAATATCGGTTCCTCGTTGAGTAGTGTGGAATTCATACATCTGAAACGCTGAGAAAGAAGTTCGCCTGTCTGAAGTAAGGTAAATCGTTTGTCCCGATGACAAGGCCTGCGTCCAATAACCGGAACCGACGTTGTTATTGGCGCCGGTCTTGAACTTGCCGGTGGGAGCCAGGAATCCGTAGACCGCACGAACGGAAGCGCGCTTCCTGCTCCAGCCGAGAATGAACGGCTGGTAGTACGAGTCCGCCAGTCCCTCGCCTCCGCTAATCGCGCCCACTATGTCTGAAGTCAGCGAGTTGTTCGCGACCGGTATGGTTGCCGACATTGAAAACTTTGCCCCGCCGAGGAATTCTTTCTTCGCTACCCAAACCAGTGAATTCAGGTCCATAACGACAGAGTTTCTGCCGGTCGCAAGGATTTCTCCGCGTGGGCCGCGAAACTCGTGGCGTTGATAGATCGCCAAAAGATTTGAGTAAGTAAATCCCGGCGGCGGTGTGACGCCAGAATTCGTCGCGCTCATGCCGAGCGGATACACACCCCTGACCTGCGACTGCGCCGGCGCAATTCCAACCAACCAGGAAACAATTAGACATAGCCAGAGATTGTGTGCCGACTTTGTTTTCGCTCTGCGTAACAAAACCTTGATTCCTTCTCAAGAAATTCGCGCTCCTGGCGAAGTCCAGGAGCTAACACGCAATCTAACTTTCAAGATCAGCAAGCCAGCGCAGCGCTCGCAATCCGGGCATAAAGCAGTATTCACCGCCACGCGTAACGACAAACCGCGGGATGCCTTGCAGCCGCTTACGAACCGGGCGGCGCGGCAGCGTGAAATTGATATCGTTCGAGCCAAGAAGAGGATCTTTGTCACCTGCTGCCCCAATGAAGACTCCATCGTTGATCCACTGAGATTGAACAAACTCAAACTGCCGCCCAGGGTAAGCTCCGACAAACGCGAACATTAATCCTCGATCGGCGCCGTCATCCTCCATGACACCTTCGGGAAGAATTGGGCCATAAGCTGTCCCGCGGCGGATCATTCGGTGAAGTCTCGCCACCCCGGCTATCGCCGAGTCACGCGGATTACAGCGTCGAGCGTGCGATCCGCCCGGGGTCTTCAATCCCAAAGGGTCGTCTGCTTGAAACAAAAAATCGTTGTTGCGTTGTGAATCGGCGCCGAGTTCCGGATTGTCATGAAAGGGACAAAGCGCCAGCGGTGCGCCACTGCGCCAGCGTCCCATCATTTTGGCGGCCAGCATTTCTTCATCTTGATCGTGAGTTGAGTTTGCTTTGAGGTAGCGGCGGAATTCGGCCACTCGCTGGTGGAGCTTTCTAAATACAAGATAGGCGCCGTTTCGCCCAAGCACCTCCGGCTCAGTCTTCTGGATGCCACCAAGTTCGTCGCGGTAGCCAAGCACAAACTCGCCCGCCTTGAGAGGTTGTTCCTGGGGATTACTTCCGGGCACGCCGCTCCCTTCGATGGCCGGATGACTAATACCGTCGCGGAAACCAAAAGGCTCCTTCTCGTTCGGAAGAGCGTGACAATTCTGTCGCCAGATTGCCGTGATTCCCTCCATCCGCCGATACATTTCGCGCGCGCGATCCAGGGCAGCCTCCAGGTGCTGTTCATCGGGGGATACTGCCACCAGGACCACGTGAACATCTTCGGAGCCCAGTGGTTTTTCCCAATTCTCCGGTGAGCTTTCACCGGTGTCGCCCAACTCGCTGGCGCGCGCCGCCATTCCCTGCCGAAATTCCCAGGCCAGGCTCGCACGCGATTGCTCGGGTACACCGAGAGCTTTGAGACCCTGATGCGTTAAAGCAACGCTGACCCAGGTGTCGGCCAAAGGACTTGTGGGATTGGCAGCCGAGGTAACGACTTGCGATGCCCTTCGCATCAAGGCTCGCCCGGCTTTGCGATCATCGATGCGAAGCGCGATGTAGGTGGCTACATACGGGGCGGGACGTGGCCGTAATACGCCGCTTTGAATATCGTCGAGCTCGAGTTTGTCGTTACCCACTTCCGGCACTGATGTCCCTCACTTCGCTGTGGCAATATTCTTCCAGAAATTTTCCAGGCTCTCAGTGCCGCCGAACAGCGTAGTGAAATTCGTCGAGTCAACCATCACAATGTCTCCCGCGCGTTGTTCGTCCGGCGGCAGCCATAGCAGGCAGTTGAATTCCGTGTTGCCGGCCGCGGTGAACGGATGCGGGCGATCGGGATCGATGGGCTGGCGTGCGAGCAAGTTTACGGTCTTACCATTGCTCTCAGTCAGGGCGTAGTGCGGCAAGTGTGGATGGAAGTTGAGTGTAGGGACATTATTGAGCAATCCAAGTTTGTCCAGATCGCGAAAAGTAGTTAGCGGCGCGATGTCCCTGGTACCTTTGACTAGCGCGGGTCGCAGGCCCCACTGGTTGATCACCGGAATCTCGAGCGCCGTCATCAGCGATCGCGTGTATTGGCTAAACCGCTGCTGCCGCGGCACCAGCGCATCGCCGTGATGCTTGTATTCCATCTGGCGCTGCTGCAAGTCATCCGTAAAGCCCACGTCATGGTGCGGCGCGACGAGTAAACAGGTGCCTTCGCGTTGCAGCCAGCTCTTAATCGCAGCGATTTCTTCGGGCGACGCCTCCTGCTCGGAAGGCAAGTGGTCCAGGCCAAACACAAGCAACGTGTCGGTGTCCGCGAGGATGCGTTCATCAATCGGGATTTTGAAGCCGGCTTGGTCAACCCGCTGAAATACGGCGACCGGGTGGCCGGTGACTTCGCCGGCGATTTCCTGAAAGCTCAGCGTCGAGCGGTGGAAGAGTTCAAGCGTGCCGGCGATGCCCTGCAGAAACTGAGCTGCGCTCCACTCCGGCGTCTCGTAGTTTGGCCAGAGTACATTGCGCACCTCGGTCATGGTTGAGAAGCGGTTCTCCATTGCCGCCGGATCACGCTGCGACTCCCAAGGATAACTCCACGACCAGTAAATGCTGAGGCGGCGTTTGCCCGGCGTGTATTTGCGGCGCACATGACTCTGGTTGTAAGTCCGAGCAACTTTCGTTTCGCCCATTTGTCTACTTCCTCAAGCTATGGCTTCGATTTGCGAGGCACGCGAATCCTATTGCAGCTGATCCAGCATTTCCGAAAGTGCGTTCTTGATCTTTAAAGCCTTCTTTATTTCATCCGCGCTGAAGTAGGGATACTCTCCGTATTCCAGAAAGCTCGGGCACTGGTGATCACGGACGAACCTGACGAAGGCCTCGGGGTTGGTTTGCCAATCCATCGGGAAGCCTTCGAGGTTTTCGAAGACTGTACGCACGCCGGCAGCGCCGAAGAGTGCGACGGCATCCTCGGTGTACTTGTCAAAGTCGGTATCGAAGATGCCTTGATACATAAAGTAGGTCTCGCCGTTAATTGGAAACAGTACCCATCGCAGATAATGGAGCTTAAGCGGTGCGAGAATATCGGGCTGTCCAGCCAGAGCCTGCTCGATGTTTTGCGCGTACTGGTAAAAGACTGGCTCGCGGCCGGGAATGATTTTCGCGACGATCGTGAATCCATGACAGGCGGGAGTCTTGGGAAAAATCGGCCCATACTTACCTTGTGCTAGTCCAGCGGTATCTTTGGGTATTGCCATTGCCTGCGGGTTGATCTCCATAGCCATTCTCCTGTTTTGTGAAACGCCAGTAATCCCTGACGGTTAGCCTTAATCGCTCTTTCGCCTTTGAAATTCTATTTCGAGACGTGAGGGTCTGTTACTGGCAGTTTTGACAGGTTATCGATCAAGAAGAATGGTGGGGAGCAGAACTGGCGTGATTACCGAGACGCCATCGAGTTCAATTCGTTAGCTCGGGAATCAGAAAGAACATGAGTGCGATTATCGAATAAACAGTGATCAGCTGCACGCCTTTGAACCAATTCGATTGGCCGTCGCCGCAAACCATCGCGCCGATCAGCACCGCCATCAAGAGGGAGCCGACCTCAGCGCGACCAAATGACAGCTCGAGTGGGTGGGGGGCGATGAAATAACTCGCCAGGATTAGCAATGGTGCCACGAATAGCGCGATCTGGATGCAACTCCCGAGTGCAATTCCTACTGACAGATCCATCTTGTTTTTTCGAGCCATCGCCACGGCTGATCCACTCTCAGCCGCGCCGCCCACGATCGCAACAAAGACAATACCGATAAACACCTGCGACATGCCGAGCGCTTTGCCGGTTTCTTCCGCCGCGCCGACTAATTTTTCGCTCATCCAGGCTGCCAGCACAGACGCAAACAACAAACTGCCAACTGCTCGAGTCACTCCCCATTCCTCCTCGTGCTGGCTCGAGTCGGCTTCCCTCTCGACACTGGCGAGTGCGCTTGAGTGAGTTTTTAGAGAGAACAGAACATAAAGTGCGTAAGCGAGCAGGAGCAGCCCGGCAATTCCCAGGTTCAGTACTTGTTCCTGGCGGATGATTTCTCCCGGTGCGAAGTATCGACTAAACGCACTCGGTACAGTCATGCTAATGACGGCAAGGAACATCATCGAACTATACGCACGCGCTGCGGTCGGATTGAATCGCTGATCGTGAAACCGGAAGCCGCCCACCAGAAATGCGGTGCCTAATGCCAGCAACAAGTTTGCGAGAATAGCGCCCACCAGCGACGCTCTCACCATGTCAAAATAGCCCGCTCTGAGGGCAACAAGTGCAATGATCAACTCGGGGGCATTGCCGAACGTGGCGTTAAGTAAGCCACCTACTGCATCGCCCGTGCGCGAGGCCAACTGCTCAGTCGCGCGAACTATCAGGGCCGCCATCGGGATGATTGCAATTCCAGCGGAAAAGAATACTGCCGGTGCCGGCACTCCTCCGACCTTCTCCATGAGCACCGTGATGGGAACAAAAACTAACAGCCAATTAATGGGGTTTCGCAGAACCCCGCTAATTGGTGGAACGCGTCGTAATACGATTTCGTGACTCATTGATCCCCAATCAAGAAGCCTTGAGTCCTTCAGTGCGAAATATTCCGCACACCTGATCGAACAGCTCCTTACTCGGAGCGGCGACCGCTTCGAGTTCATACTTGATTTCGAGTCTTTCCCATTTATATCGGCCTAACTGATGAAAGGGCAGCACCTCTACGCGTTCGACATTGCCCAGGCCGGCAGCGAACTTGGCGATCTCCTTAAGATCCTGAGGGTCATCGGTCAAGCCGGGCACCAATACGAAGCGAATCCATACCGGTTTCTTGTGAGCGGCCAGACGCCTCGCGAAATCGAGTGTTGGACCAATATCTTTTCCCGTCAGGCGGGTGTGCTTTTCGGAGCCCCAGGTTTTGATACCCAGCAACACCAGATCTATTTGCTCCAGCTCTTCATCCGTAAGGCGTTCTCCCAAAAAACCGTTCGTCTCCACTGCTGTATGAATGCCCATAGCTTTGGCGGCGGTAAAGAGCTTGACCGCAAACCTGTCCTGCAGCAGCGGCTCGCCTCCACTTAAAGTAAGTCCGCCTGACATGATCTTTAGTCCATGACGGTACTTGCCAAGGTGCTCGACTGCCTGCTCCAAAGGCACGGGCATGCCGTTAGTCATGTTCCAAGTATCCGGGTTGTGGCAGTAGAGACATCTCCACTGGCAACCCGCAGTCCATCCGACCACGCGCACACCTGGTCCATCAACAGTCGAGCCGGTTGTGAACGAATGAAGAAAACCAATGTCACCAGTCCGTAGTGCTTTCTTGACGGCTGATTCTGGTACCGCCCGGCTCTGGTCCAAGCGGAGGTCGAACGGACTCTTACTTTCCAGCGTCAAAGTTGTTCCGTTAGGACCGACCATTATTTTGCTTGGCCTCCGTGGAAGGTGCGATTAATGACATCCAATTGCTGCTCGCGCGAGAGCCGCACGAAGTGAACGGCATACCCGGAAACACGAATCGTCAGAGTCGGATATTCTTCAGGATGGTCCATCGCATCCAATAGCATCTCGCGATTCAAAACGTTAACATTCATGTGAAACCCCGTGACGCTGAAGAACGCATCGAGCATGCTGCGCAGGTTAATGATCCGGTCTTCGGCTACTTTCCCGAGGCCTTCCGGAATCAACGTGGTCGTCAAGGAAATTCCGTCGGCGGCGTCGCGGTACGGAATCTTGGCCACCGAAGCCGCCGACGCGTGAATGCCGTTTGCGTCGCGCCCATGCATGGGATTGGCGCCCGGAGCGAATGGCTCGCCTTGCCGGCGACCGTCCGGAGTATTGCCAGTGGCCTTGCCGTAAACCACGTTGGAGGTGATCGTCAGAATCGATTGCGTATGAAGGGCGTTGCGATAGGTGGGATACTTTCGCAGCTTGTTCATAAAGGTTGTGACCAGCCACGCCGCGAGATGGTCCACCCGATTGTCGTTATTGCCAAACTGAGGAAACTCGCCTTCCACCTGGTAGTCAGTGACGAGGCCGGTGTCATCGCGAACCACTCGCACTTTGGCATAACGCATCGCCGAGAGACTGTCGGCAACCACCGACATACCGGCCATGCCAAAAGCCATGGTGCGCACCGGGGCATAATCGTGCAGCGCCATCTCGATCCGTTCATAGGCATACTTGTCATGCATGTAATGGATGATGTTCATCGCGTTGACGTAAACACCGGCAAGCCACTCCATCGTTTTCTCGAACTTCTGCATCACGTCGTCGAAATCGAGGTATTCGCCCTCAACTGCCGGGCTCGCCGGACCTATTTGTTTGCCCGTCATTTCGTCGCGGCCGCCGTTGATTGCATAGAGAAGACATTTGGCGAGATTTGCGCGGGCGCCAAAGAATTGCATCTGTTTGCCCATCAGCATCGGCGACACACAACAGGCAACCGCGCCGTCATCGCCCCAGGCGCGGCGCATTATTTCGTCGCTCTCGAATTGAATCGAGCTGGTGTCAATCGCTACCTTCGCTGCAAAACTGCGAAATCCGTCAGGCAGCCGCGGTGAATACCAGATCGTGAGATTCGGTTCCGGCGCCGGCCCAAGGTTGTAAAGCGTGTGCAGATACCGGAAGCTCGTCTTGGTTACCAGCGGCCGTCCGTCATCGCCCATACCGGCAATCGATTCTGTGACCCACGTTGGATCACCGGCAAACAGCTCGTCGTATTCCGGCGTGCGCAAAAAGCGAACGATGCGTAGTTTGATAACGAAGTCGTCGATGATTTCCTGCGCCTGCTCCTCGGTTAGCGTGCCATCCGTCAGATCGCGGTGGAAGTAGATGTCAAGGAACGTCGAAGTTCGACCCAGTGACATCGCTGCGCCATTCTGCTCTTTCACTGCGGCGAGGTAGCCGAAGTAAAGCCACTGCACCGCTTCGCGCGCGGTGCTCGCCGGAACCGAAATGTCAAAGCCATAACCGGCAGCCATCTCTTGCAATTCCTTGAGTGAGCGAATCTGCTCGCTCAGTTCTTCACGATCGCGAATAATTTCGTCGGTCGACATGGCCGAGTCGAGACTGGCCTTCTCTTGCTGCTTTTGTTCAATCAGTCGAGCTACGCCATAAAGGGCCACGCGGCGGTAATCGCCAATGATTCGCCCGCGTCCATAAGCGTCCGGCAGGCCGGTGAGCACATGCGAACTGCGGCAGCGCCTGACGTCAGAAGTGTAAGCATCAAAGACTCCTTCGTTGTGCGTCTTGCGATATTTCGTGAAGGTCTCAACCACATTAGGATCGGGTTCATACCCGTAGGTCTTAAGCGCATTCAAGATCATGCGGAAGCCACCATTGGGCATGATTGACCGCTTGAGCGGCGCTTCTGTTTGCAAACCTACGATTACTTCGTTTTCGCGATCGATGTAACCAGGAGCGTGGGAGGTGATGGAGCCCGGAATCTGCGAGATATCGAGTACTCCTTTCTTGCGCTCCTCGATGAACAATTCATTCAAGCGGGCCCAGATTTTTTTGGTGCGGCCGGTCGCAGGCGCAAGAAATGATTCGTCGGCATCATATGGCGTGTAGTTCTGTTGGATAAAGTTTCTAACATCGATCTCTTTCTGCCAGAGTCCGAGTTCAAATTCTCTCCAGGGATCGCGCGACACCTCGAGCGGAGCCTCCGACACGGCTGTTGTACTCGTCATCTTAGTTTCTCCTTATGCTGCTGTTTCGACAGATCGCGATCTCAATCCGAGCAGCGTCCCTGTGTGCAGGGCGATCATCAGTTCCTCATTCGTCGGAATTACCCAGGCTGAAATCCTGCTTTTTGTGGTTGATATTTGTGGACCCCGGTTGTTGTTTTTCGTTTCATCGATCTCTACACCCAACCATCTGGAAGCCTCGCAGATCCGGCGCCGGATTTCTGGCGAGTTCTCTCCAATGCCGGCGGTAAACACTAGCCCGTCAACTCCGCCGAGCACTGCAGCAAGCGCGCCGATTTCCTTAGCGGCGCGATAGACAAAGTAATCCACTGCGAGCTGTGCTGCCGGCTCACTCCGACCGAGAAGGTCGCGCATGTCGTTACTGATTTCGGAAATCGCCAGCAGCCCGGATTTCTTGTAAAGAATTGTCTCTACCTCTTTGGCAGAAAGGCCGAGCGTCTGAAACAAATAAAGCACTATGCCCGGATCCACCGTGCCTGGCCGTGTTCCCATGCACAAACCGTCCACGGCGGTGAAACCCATTGTCGTATCGACACTCTTGCCGTCTTTTAGGGCGCATAGACTGGCGCCGCTTCCCAGGTGCGCGACGATCACGCGCCCGTCTGCAATTTCTGGTGCTAGCTTTGGGAGGACTGAGGCGATGTATTCGTAAGAGATACCGTGAAAGCCGTAACGCTCAATGCCTGACCTGCAGAGTGCGTGGGGTAAGGAAACTAACTTGGCCACTGCTGAATGACCACGATGAAAACTGGTGTCAAAACAGGCGACTTGCGACACATCGGGCAGTCGCTCAAAGACCGCCTCGATCGCTGCCAGATTATGCGGCTGATGAAGTGGCGCCAGCGGAACCAGTTCACGCAACTGCCCGAGCATTTCTTTGTTCAGAATAGTTGGGCCAGCGAAGCGTGCGCCGCCATGCACCACGCGATGACCCACCCCCAGAACCCGGGAGCCTTCGAATCTGGACTTTAGCCAGCGGCCGAGGACATCGATCGCATCGCCTCCGTTGCGGACTGAGCCGTCCAACTTCTCGTCAGCGAGCGGCGCACCTTCTGTGTCTCTAACGGTGAGTCGGGGCAATGTACCGATGCCCTCGATCTGGCCCCGCGCCTGCAGGCGCCAAGTCCCCTTGCTTGGTCGCTCGAAAACGCAGAACTTCAGGCTGGATGAGCCCGCGTTCAGCACCAGTGCATAATCATCCATCGTTGATCACCAATTACAGTTTTGTTCGTCGCGCGTGAGCCATCAAATTGGCCACGGCGCAGCTGGCTATCCTTGACCGCACGCTATCGGCGCGGCTGGTCAGAATGACGGGCACGCGGGCACCTAGCACCATCCCAGCGCTGTCAGCGTTGGCCAGAAAACTGAGTTGCTTCGCCAGAATGTTTCCAGCTTCGAGATCCGGCGCCACCAGAATGTCCGGATCGCCGGCCACCTCTGACGTGATTCCTTTCGTAACCGCTGCTTGCTTGCTGATCGCATTGTCGAAGGCCAAAGGTCCATCGAGAATGCCATCCTTGATTTGACCTCTTTCAGCCATCTTGCAAAGCGCGGCAGCATCGAGCGTGGCCTGCATCTTTGAATTGACAGTTTCGACTGCGCAGAGAATTGCGACTTTTGGTTTTTCGCGACCGAGAGAAACGGCGAGGTCAATGGCGTTCTGACAGATGTGAACTTTGTCTTCCAGGGTCGGAGCGATGTTGATTGCGGCGTCGGTCACAATCAGCACCTTGTGATAGGTGGGCACGTCCATTATGAAGGCGTGACTGATGCGGCGACCGGTTCGCAGCCCGACATCACGCGCGACAACCGCTCCCAACAATTCGTCAGTATGCAAGCTGCCCTTCATCAACACCTCAGCGCGCCCTTCCCGAATAAGTGCTACTGCCTTGGCTGCCGCCGCGATGCTGTCGGAAACATCGACGATTTCCAGCTTGCCGAGATCGATGCCGTTGTCTCTGGCGATGGCCGCAATCTTTTCTGCGGGACCTACAAGGATCGGTGTTATCAGTTTCCTTCCAGCGGCCTCGAGCGCGCCAGACAGGGCGCTCGCTTCACATGGATACGCGACGGCAGTGGATACTGGCTCTAAACTCAAACACCTTTCCAGCAGCCGCTCGTATTTTCCGGTTCCTATTGCCATTGCTTGCTTCATTGCGAATCCTCCCTGGTTCTTGCGGAGGCCCTCTGCACCGCTGGGCCCGTTTCTTTCAACAGCAGTGCGAGTATGATCGCGATCGCCACGCCATACAGCAGCGGCACAAAGGCTGTCTGGTAATGCGCGAGTTCCATGTTCGCAGCGCCACCGGACACGCGCAGCAGAATCCGACCGAAGACGGGCCCTAGTAACGCGCTGAAAGTAAAGTTTAGAAAGTTGACGACACCGGTTGCGGTGCCGGCAAACTGGGGCGGGTTGGCTTCCTTGATCACGGTATAAGTCAGCATCGCAGCGCCCGATGCAACTCCGGCTACGAGACCTATCACGTACGGTGGAAAGACACCGACGTTGCCGTAGAGGATCCAGGCCATGCAGGCAAGCAACACGATCGCACCGCCGATAATTACCGGCTTGCGCCGTCCGATCCGATCTGAAATAAAACCGAGTAGCGGGCAGCCAATGATCCAGCCGAAGGGAACCGCGGCCGAGCGCATCACGGCTGAGCCATAGTCGAAGCCGTGCGCTTCCTGGAGATAACGCACGCCCCAAATCATGTCGAAGATAGTAGTGGGGATAAACATCAAGCCGGCGATCAAGCCGCACAAGATCGACTGCGGATTTCTGAAAACGGTACCGAATGCGCGGGCAACGGTTTTCAGTCCACCCGCGGGTCGCGCTTTTGTTTCTTGAGCCGGTACCAGGAAGAAGAGCAAGACGCCGATCAGCAGACCGGCAACGCCTATTCCGATCCAAAAATGGTTCCAGGCAACGCCGCGTCCGATGAGCGGGCCAACCGCAAACTGCCCGGCTGAGCCTCCGGCCATGCCGAACATCTGGGTTACCCCGATGAGTGTGGCCGCCTGCGAGGCGGGAAAATTTTTGGTGGCGATGTAAACCGCTCCTACCAAAGCGAAGACGCCGCCCGCGCCCTGAATAAATCTGCCGGCGCCGGCCATCGGGGTGTTGCCGGTCGCGAACAAAAGCGCACCGATACCGACAGCCACCGCCGCGAAGGGCACAAGCATTCGGGGCCCGAGCCGATCCATGGCAGCGCCCGCAACTAGACTGAACGGGGAATACGCGTAGTAAAAGAGACCAACGATCGAGGCTACGCCCAGGGTGCTGATTCCAAACGCGTCAGACAACTGCGGCATCATCACCGCAGGCGCTGAACGCAATGCGTATTGGTAAAAGTAGAAAACCGCCGTCAGCAACCAGGCGACGGTGGCCACTCTGAGGCGCGTGGATTTGTCGACCTTGCTTACTAGATAGATGGTTGCTTGCGCCATTGTTGTTTCACTCTAAAATCAGGCCCTTCACAAATGTTCCTGAAGCGACTATCACATGTCAGAAACTGAGGATTGCGGCACCTGAACAGTTGCGACGTCAAAAAGCGAGGACTGTCTGGAGCATCGGCATCCAGCCGGCCATTCCCGCGGTGTACGGAGTAAAGGCTCCGCTATAAGGTGCTTTGATAACCCGCATCAACTCGCCGGTCATCCACAAACGCTCGGTCGGTAGGAAATACCACTTGAAACCACCGCCATACTCATAAGGGTTGGCGAATTGTCCGAAGACCTTTGAGCCGCGGGCATACAGCAGCAGTTTCCTTGGGACGACAAATTTGCCGGTCGACAACTCAAAGCCGTGGTCGAAGGTCGATTCGAGAGGTAGCGGCCCGTCGGCTTCGAAGTCGCTTAGCCAGCGAAAGAAGTATTGCCCGTTGACCGAAAAACCGCTCTTTTTGAGCCCGCCGTCGATCGCCCACATTTTGTAAGTGGCTTTTTGGACGGTCACACCCGGAGCAAACGCCCCGGTCGAAAAGGCAAGCACGCCATCGGAATTGTAAATTGACGTGTTGTCGGGACTTGACTGGTCGGTATCTGAAAAGCGGTCTTCCCGGGCTCTCGTAAAGCTGGTCCCGATCCGAATGCGAGTATTTTTGGAGGCGAAATAATCGTCGTACATCTGGCGCGATTTGCCAGGCTCCGAGTAGTGTCCTAGCGGCTCCCACCAGACACTGCCGGATAACAGCAAACTTGTGTCGATCTTGTTTGCAGTAATATTCAAAGTATTAAGACCGTTGCCAACGAACACCAGATAGTTCAAACCCTTTACCGGTTCTCCGTTCGCCCAGACGCCCTGGGTGAAGCCGGGGCGAAAGAAGTTGTCCGCCATGCTCCTGTCAATTGTTTGAAAGAATGGGAACGTGCCAACGAGTGATCGGCTGCCTGGAACGCCCGTGTAACCTCCCGTGACCGTGAGCGCTTTATTGAATCGCCAGCCAATGTTTCCGGCTACGACGATCGAGGCGGCCCCGGCGGAAGTCCAGACGGTGAGGCTATATTGCAGCTTTTTTGAGAACATGTAGCCGGCTAGGATGAACATCGAGCGGTTCACGGTTATGTCGTTGCGTCGATGCACCTCGCGGACTACGCCCAGATGGTCGGTGAAGGTGTCGGTGCTGTTAACCGTGTTGAGATATCGAATCTGGGTATTGACGTTGAACCTCAGCAGGAACGGCACCTTCGCATCGTCGGGATTTTTCCAGAGAACTATTCCATCCTGATAATGATCGTCCTCGGTTGATTTCGCTTGAACCGGGGAGACGGACGACGAAGGTATTGAAGCCTCGGGTGCCGTCGTCGACGGCGTTGGAGTGTCCGCTCCTGGCGCCGGGTCCGGCGACAGCGCCGTACGCGACCCATCCGCGACCGGGAGGCCGTCAAGCCGCCGCTGCATACGGTCGACCAGTTCCAGCAGTGCCTTCTGGTTCTCTTCCATCTTGCGGAGTTGTTCTCGAACGGCGGCGTTCTCGGCCTTCACGGCCGCCACGTCGTTCTCCAGGTCGCTTGGCTTGGATCCGTCAGCAGCAACTTTTTTCTCCGGATTGCTTGAACTTGGTCCCTGAGTCGCAGCGATTCCGTTATTCGGGCTAGCTGGCTGGGCTGGAGACTGGCCATACGCAGAAGTCGTGAACAACGTCACTGACGTGTACGCCAATGCGATTGCGAGTCTGACGTATGCGCGCCGCCTCACCATGAAAAGGCTTCCTTCTACCAACCACCGGGTCTGCACAAAAAGTGTTTAGACGTTAGAGCGGGGCAAGGCGGGGTGCCCGGCGGGGCAGCCCCGCTGGGGTGCTAATCCCGCCTTCCCGACCTCGAGACTCTCAAATTGCTCGATGGCTTTACGTTGAAAGCCTGTGGCGATGAGATCACCACCGCAACTCTACTCAGCTCGGGGTCAGGAAGGCGGGCTTGCGCCCGCTCTTGTATTTTTTCTGCACCGCATACCTCACCGCACTTTGAGTTCGATCGATTCTCGTTCGATCAACAGAGGACCACAGACTGAGCGAGACCGGCCTCGCTGGTTTCCTTGTACTTGCTGTTCATGTCCCTGGCGGTTTCGGCCAGAGCTATCACGGTCGCGTCGAAATCGACGCGGTGTCTGGAAGCGATCTCGTTGCTGGCGATCGCATAGGCCGTCCAGGCCTTTACCGCACCGAATGCGCAGCGCTCAATACACGGGACCTGCACATACCCGGCGACCGGATCGCATGTCATGCCCAGGTGATGCTCTAATGCCGATTCCGCGGCATTCTCGACCACTCGCGATTCTGCATCGTATGCGGTAGCAACCAATGCGGCAGCCATCGAGGACGCCACGCCGATCTCCGCCTGACAACCGCCCTCGGCTGCCGACAACGTCGCGTGGTGCTTACAGAGATAGCCGATCGCGGCGGCGGCGAGCATACCGTCACGGATCTTCTGCAGCGGAAGCTTCCGCGCACCCTCACCGAGCGCATAGACCAGAGCTGGCATAACACCGGCGGAACCGCCTGTCGGCGCGGTGATAACGAGGTGGCCGCGTCCGTTCTCTTCGGAAGCCGCCAGAGCATATGCCGACAGAACGCCAACGCCTCGGTCCGACTCATACTTCTCATCCATGGCGCGCTTGTAAACGGTCGCTGCCTTACTGTGGAGTTTGATTGGGCCGGGCAGCACATCATCCTCTGACATCGAAAGCCCCGACTTTACCGTCGCGGCCATTGCGTTAATGATCTTGTCGATGAAGGCATAAACCTCCTCTTCCGTCCTGCCCGCGATCGACATCTCGTTGGCCAGCATCACCTTTGCAATCGAGATCTTGTTATTGTCGGCGTGAGCGCGAAGCTCTTTCATCGTCCTAAACGGATACTTCGGCGGGTTTTTCTTCGGGGGTGTATACCCTTTCCATTCGATGAATCCGCCGCCGACAGAGTAGTACTCCTGTTCGAGCAGCACTTCCTTTCCGGCCAAAAGCTTCGCGGTCATCGTATTCGGGTGGTGGAAGTCGCCCTTGGTCGCATCGTAAACGATGTCCTTCAGGCTAACGTTGATCGTCTTGTCGCCGAGCTTGACGTCGAAAGTCTGATCGGGCTTGTCTCGCAGGCTGTCGAGAAACAACGGGTCCACGGTTGCCGGTTCTTTTCCTACGAGTCCTGCTAACGCTGCCCGTTCTGTGCCGTGGCCCTTACCGGTGGCGCTGAGGCTGCCAAAGAGGTTGACCTGGAGCGCGGTCGCTCGGTTGAGTTTATCCGCGGGCAGTTTCGTTGCCCTTTGATAAAAGTCGTAGGTGATACGCATCGGGCCGATCGTGTGCGAGCTCGATGGGCCCGGGCCGACTTTGTAGAACTCATCGACGGTCGTCAAAACGGGCCCCTTACCCTTTTGCACCACGTTGAGGTTCGGATCCAGCGGCGGCGCCGGTGTAGATTGCTGCGGCAGTACCGGTAGCGTGGCGACGGCCTTCTCTATTCTCTCGTGAGCCGAAACGATGCTGCCCGTCATCACTGTGGCCGCACCCCCTACAGCGTTGCGTATCAAGAAACTACGGCGATCCACGCCACGCGGAACCGCCTTCGAAACCAACTCGATTGTGCTACCAAGCGGATCGTCCTGATCCACTTCAGGTTTCGTTTCTTCTTTCATGTCGTCTCTCCTTATCTTGGGCAGATGGCCGGTTGCGCCGCACCTCCGCTAAGGGTTTGAGCCCGAGCCATTTGTCCCCGCTTTCGCGGCGGTTCACAAAACGGAAGACGACCGGCATCCAGGCCAACTGGGTCACGAATACTTTTTCACAGCCGCTGATTCACCTTTCTATTGATCCAATACGGGATTCCAACTCTTGTCCGGGTTGAAGCGATCGATCGTCTGAAAGAGTTCCAACGTCTTTGGGCCCAGGTCTTTTTCATAGACCACTCCGTCATGGCTAACCATGAAGGTCATCACGCCGGTATTTCGGTACTGGGCCGGGGCCGCAATTAAAGCAAAGCCGCCAATCATTACGCCCTTCACGACGAAATCTAATTCGCCCAATGGCGCGGCTGGTCCCTGTCCTTTTAGGACTTTGAAGAAGTAGCCATGGAAGGGTGTTGTTCTGCTGGTGTATCCCTGTTCAATAGCCTGCGCTACTTTTTCTCCGAGTGGACCACCAAAGGTGCCATCGTCGTTTTTCCATGCCAGCCCGTCCTGTTGGCCGGGCGTACTGAGGATGCGCTGCGCATACTGATTCACGCCGGAGTTGCCGTGCTTAAGCAACGCGTAGTCATGCTGGGCCTCCACGTAGCCACGGCAGAGTTGGATCACATCAAGTTCGTTTCGTCCGATTCGCCGGTAAAGCAGTTCCTCACGACCGGCGCGGGTATCGAAGGACCAGCTACTACCCGTCTTCACAATGGGTACCGCAAACGGCCAGTCGTCTTCGCCAATCGAAAGGAATGCACGCCGCGGATTTTTCGGCTGCAGGGAAATCTGATGCTTTACTCGAGCCAACGCGGCGAACTCCTTCGCGACCTCGCGATCGCGAGCCGGTTCGTCGGTGTGGATGATGTCCCAGCTGTCCGAGCCAAGAATTTCCTGGAGTGCAGGCTCGTCAAACTTCTCGGCCGCGTCGATCAGAGCATTCGCGGCTTCTTCTGCAGAGCCGAATGCTTTGGCTTTTGCGGGGGTTGTTTGTCCGTGCGTCCGCATAACCGACAGGAGTAACAGGCAACCAAGAAAAGTGGCCAGTCCCACCATTGAAAAGACGTTCGCTCGACGCGATTCGCGAGAATGCAATGTTGTGTTGGTTTCTTGTTTCATGATTCGCTACCTCCTTCGACCACCGCCACCACGACCGCCACCACCGCCGCCACCACGACCGCCACCACCGCCGCCACGGCCTCCTCCCCCTCCAAAACCGCCCATGCTCGAAGATCCTCTACTGCTGCTGGCGCGCGTGCTGGATCCACCGAAGCCTCCTGAGCTGCCACCAAACCCCCCGCGATTTCCACCTCCGGAACTCCCTGAGAGGCTTCGATTTCCCACGCGATCACCACCGCCACCACCGAACCCACCGCTTCCGCGGCTTGAACGATCGCTAACTCCGGAACCGCCCCGATTACCAACCTTGTCACCGGCGCCCCCGCGGTCACCTGGACCTCCGCGATTGCCAGCGCCGTTGCGATCGCCTACGCCTCCTCGATCGCCTACACCTCCACGATTGCCGGCGCTGTTGCGATCGCCTACGCCTCCTCGATCGCCCACACCTCCACGATTGCCAACGCCGTTGCGGTCGCCGACTCCTCCTCGATCACCAATGCTCCCACGGTTACCCACCCCTCCGCGGTTGGCGCTGCCCAAGTTTCCGCCTTGCCGGCCGATATCTCTTTGCGCAGCTCGTTGGCGGTTACCTAATGAGTCACCGCGCGCCGTACCGCCGAATCTATTTGCGGTTCCGCGATCTCCGTACGGCGCACCACCACGATGTTCTGGACTGTGTTGCCACTTGTTACCGCCGTTGACACGGTTGCCGCCGTTTATGTTGTTGCGGTTGCCGCCATTGATGTTGGTATTGCGATTGAAATTGTTGTTGTTATTAATGTTGATGTCGTTGTTGCCCCAACCAGCGCCCCAACCCCAACCGCCGCCCCAGGCGGCGCCCAGGGCCAGACCAACTCCGAACGAAATCGCACTGGCGGCAATCACTCCGCCAGCCGGATACGGCGGATAATAGATAGGCGGATAGGGATATATCGGCGCACCATAAACATAGGTCGGATCGTATGAAGGCACATAAACAACTTGAGGATTCGCCTGTTCGATGACGATTACCTGCTTGCTTTCCACAACCTGCGTTTCCACCCGCTGTTGCTCATTAGACTGCAACGTTCCTTTGCTCTGTGCCTTGGTGCGCATGCGCTGTATGGCGTCCATCACGTCGCCCTGCTGCGCGAGAAACGCATTACCTAAATCGGTGGTCCATTGAATGTCGTCTGCCAGGCGCTTCACGAGATCGGGCAAGGCGGCCATGGCCTGAATGCTCGCGTCCCATGGTTGCTTCTTGACGGCCTCGGCCAATTTCTTTTGGTCCTTAGAGATATCCTTGTTGCGATCCAGCCACTGCTGCAGTTGAATGAGCTCCAGCGGGTACGTTGAAGCAACCAGTGTTTGACTCAAAAGGTTGTCTGGATAGAGCGCAATTGGCGCCACCAACGCATCGAGCTGGTCAACCGGGATCTTTACCGACTCTTCCACGGCTGCTGGATGCGGCCGCATAGTCCGCGCTTGCATCAGTGGGACTCCGGCGAGCAGCAAACTTGCGCAAGTAATTGCGACAATGCTGCGCGCTAATGCTCGCTCAACTCGTAATGCTCTTTTTTTCATTTCAAGCCTCCTAAAGATTTGGCTCGGCTAGTCAATTCGATTGACCCATACCTGACCTCTGGTGTAGTTCAAACCAGATTCATCTGGTCAGCTTTTCAAAACTTGAATTCCTTCTTGAAGTTGTATTTGAACGAAAACTGAAGATGAACATCCTCGGATGAGAAGCCGTCGAGGAAGTTCTCTCGTCGGCCCCAAATCACCTCGCTGCCGAGCATGACGTTGTCGGCCGGATAAAACAGCAGATTGCCCGAGGCATAGTGACCGCGACGGAAAGCATCCGGCGTCTGCCCATCAGAATTCGAGATATCGAGAATCGAGTAGCCGATCGAGCTGCTGAAGCGCTTGTTCCAGGTATGATCGAGATAGGCCATTGCCGCCCACATCGGTAGGGCCTTGCCCGTAATCGGCGTCCGCGGGTTGGACGAGTGCGTTAACGCGATGCCTACATCAACCGGCGCATCATTCATGTAGTTCTGAATGCCGTGACCGTAGACGAATGAGAACTTGCCGACATTTTTCTTGCCGAAGTTCAGACCGGAAGTGAGGTTCAAGCCGGCGCCGGTTGCTCGACCACCTAAATCAAAGTTGTCGGCCACGGTGTCGACCCATTTGATTTCTCGGAGAACGCCGGCGGCCTGGAAGTGACCCCAGTCTCTGTCGAAGCGCACATTGGCGGTGAGATCGGGTAGCGCGAACCGTGGCTTCACGCCCTGTAACTCGATGCGATCCGCAACCCGACCCGCGTCTGCGCTCGCGCCCGGGCGCTCCGCAGCGATGGTGACGGAGTTCTTTCCCTTAAGGGGCATCCAGCGAAACTGCACATTGCGATACCAGGCAATTCCGTTTGGACCCCAGTACTCGTTGGTGTTTGGGAACACATCGGGATCGACAAAAACGCTCCAGTTCTGGCCGGCCCCAAAGTGGCCCAACTCTCCGTAAGCGTGTCGCAGGCGAAAAGTAGTCTGACCGGCATTAGCGCCGGTACCGAATAACTCGAACTCAAAGATTGTTTTTAGTTCGCCATATTTCGTTGGCGTGGTCGACTTAACTCCAAGCCGAGATTGCCTGACGCCGGTGAAGAAATTTCCGTTAGGAGCGAATTGATCCCGAAAAGCCGGCAGCTTCACCGGACGGACGGTATCAAACCAGTCGGGGTCGGCTTGCTTGAATTGATAGCCCGCGTCGAGCATCGCAAAACCATAAACCGTAAAGGTGCTTTCGCCCTTATTCTCGTCGTACTGAGGCTTCGCCGCGGCTGACGTCGTCGCCGAAGTCGTCGCCGACATTGTTGCCGGCACCGCAATCCGGTCGCCGCTCGCGCCGTCGGATTTCTTCTTTGAATCCTTCATGGATTCAATCTGCGCCTTGAGCTGTTCAACTGTTTCCTCGAGCTGCGACAGCCTTTGTTTGAGTTGTTGAACTTCAGGCGTCGGCTTCTGCGGTTCCTGCGATTGCGCAACCAGGGAGCGCCCCGGGACAAGAAGCAATGCGATGAGGACAAGTGTGAAGCCGGCGACTCTGGTTGTAGGCCATTGCTGATTAGTGTTCATTAACCTCTCCTTCTTGGATAGCCCCAGTTGACGAACACGGTGCTTACCTTAAGGCGAAGGCTAGGAGCGGGTGGGAAGTTTAGTAACTGTCAAAACTTACAGGGTCAGATTTCCTCGGATGCCGGATGAGGTAATTGAGGCCCGCCGAGCTAATTACTTTCCAGTGTGTTTCTCAAGTGGCCCGTAACAAATGAGGTGGTTGCTCTATCTCCTGGCTTCACTCCCATAGGGACGCAACGTATATAGAGCCAGGAACACACAGATCTATCTCCCTCACCTTCCTGTTACAACTAACAGGTTCCTGGCTTCGTCCGACCGACTACATTCAGAGACGGAAGAAGTCTGATGAACCGTGGAAAGAGAGATATGCTTCGTCTAATCGTCCCAATCAATGGGGACTTGTCTACCGGTACAAACGAGATCTTTACGCGATCTTCGAGCGGAGTACCGGAATCAAAAAAGTTGTAAGGTGGTTATGAAAAATGGTTAGCGAGCAGGCAATTCGACTAAACCAACCCGTCAATACTGGTCTCACGCCAGAGCCGTCCCGCATCGCATTAGCAGAGGGCACCCTGCATTACTCCGACTATGTTCTCGCCCGCGAGGCGGCCACCGGTTCAGCCAGGGCAGTTAGAGATTTGTATGAGCGCCACCACCAGCGAGTCTATGCACTATGTTTACGCATGACAGGAAATGGGGCGGATGCCGAAGATCTGACGCAAGAAGTCTTCGTTCACGTTATGCGCAAGGTCGGGTTATTCCGGGGCGAGAGCCGCTTCACCACCTGGCTGTATCGTCTAACCGTCAATGTGGTCCTGATGCGCTTCAGGCACTGGAAGATTCGTCCAGAGCAGCAGATGCCTGACAATTTCGATAGTACGATCTCGGCCGTGCTCCGGAACCGGCAGTCAGCCAGTGCGCGAATCGCGGATAGGCTCGCTTTGGATTCAGCTCTGGCGCAGTTAGCACCCGGGTGTAGATCGGTGTTCGTCCTTTTTGATGTCGAGGGTTACCAACACCGCGAGATCGCCCGCTTGTTGGGTTGCACCACAGGAACTTCAAAGTCACAACTTCATCGCGCCAGGAAAAAGCTCAAGCGGCTGCTTACATCAAGGTAGAATTGATCAGTCCTCATTCTCAGTTGTATGTGCGGGACAACTGATCGCTCATGGCCTTTGGTCGACGACAATTGGACCTCTCCGGACTACATAGCCCTCGCAGTCAACCAACTACTAGATGATTTCACAATTTTCCATGCGGGAGGTAAGGCCACCCGAGTATGTTTCTCGAAGGCCGAACGTGCGTAGGCTATTTTTTCGCCGGCGGCGGATAGTTCTTAAACATCTTGGCCATTGCTTTGTTCAGATTCTTGTTGACCTTGGCCGGATCCTTACCTGAGCCCAGTGTCTTACTCGCCGCACCGCGCCATATCTGGTTCTTCGTGGCTACGTCATAGAGGTCGACGTTAATCGTGCCAATATTGATGGTTGAGCTGGTGGTCGTCGTGGTTGACATACCGCCGCCATAGCCACCCCAACCGCCCCAACGGCCATAACCCCAACCGCCGCCCATGTCATTACTGTACGAGTTCCATTGCTTTTCCTGGTTTACCGCAGCCTGGTAACAAACGTATAGATCGGGACTTTCGCTTTCCGTCTTGGTTAACCCTTTCAGTCCTAATTGTGCATCGATGGACTGCATGATCTGCGCGTCGAGAATTTGATTGGGGTAATCAGCCTTCGGTACTCGGACCCACTTGTAGGTCCTGTACTTCGCGAAATCGGTGCCCGGTAGGAAGTTGTACTTGACATCTTGCGCACTTGCCGACGCACACGACAGCAGAAGCACTGACAGAGTCACACCAATTAGAAATCTCTTGCCTTTCATTGTTATCACCTTCCTGTTTTGAAAATGGGTCATGTGCCGCGAATGCTATCGGCAGGCGAGTGAGTTTATAACTGTCAGTTTTTACAGGAAACTGGTGGTCAAGTCGCTCGCCTGTTAGAAGTGTGTTGTCGATCGCGTATCAACGCACGTAACAACAGGCTTCCCACCACCAATAAGATGATGACGACGCCCGTCAGCACGCGAGCGAGGGTCACCCAGGGCGAACTGCGGTTCTCACGGGAGAGTATCGACGCCCCCAGGGCACTTTGTTGATAGGCCTTAGCCTTCTCGCTGGAAATCGCAGCTTCCAGACCCGCGCGGCTGGCCGTTAGTTGCTCCAGTTGCGTGGCCACACGGTTCCTTTCCAGTTGTAACTGGTCGCGGCGTGACTTGCGCAACTCTTCCGGATGCGTTGATCCGTAACCGTTGAAAAACCGCTCGAGGTTTTCCGGCTTCAGGTCAAAGTCGAGCTGTTCCAACCGAGTCTTCAGCTCGGCTTCTTTGTCTTGAAGGTCGTGGAGTTGCGCAGTCAGAATCTGAACCGTCTGCGTGGCGTCGGTAGAGTTCTGCGCCGGGGTCCGGGCGACCAACACCATCACGAACGCTGCGGTCAGGATCAATGCCAACACGAGTTTCATGGATTGTGCCTGCAACTTGGACCAGAGAATCGGGAAACCGTTTACGGGTCAGAGTGTAGGAGTGTGTAGCGTTCAGGAACACTAGCAATTTTGACAGGGTGGAGCGGCGATCGTGAGAGCCCGGTCAGCGGCCAACTATTACCGGATTGCTTCCCAAAATGAGTAAGCCATTGGCGGAACCAGCCGCAGCAAACTTTTCCCTGACTTTTCTCCGGCCATCGATCCACGACTTCACAGTCCTCACCATTTCGCGTTCTATCTGTTCCGCAGTCTTTTCCAAAGGGACAGTCTTATTTGCCACCGGAATCTCCCGCTGCTTCCGCTCAATAATCCTGACTGACTTGTGGGACGAAGTCATAAGAACTCTCGACAAAACCATACTCATGGTCTTAAGGGAGCAATACTGGCAGATTTGACAGTATCAAGGGCTGTTTACCGGCACTACTCTCATGCCGGTGTAACGACTTTGAGCTCGTGAGAAACGTGAACACCGCAGTTCTTAGCCGAAGGCTGCGGGGCTCGAGGAACCGGACGCTGACTGGTTTTTCTTTGACCACTACCTATGAATTTGAAGAGGAGAATTAATATGAGAGACAAAAAATCAATCGCGGTTCCGGTGGTTCTGGGCTTTGTGTTAACGCTGATGACCGCAGTTGGGTCCGCAGCGCAAAGCGCAAGAAATGCCCATCCCGTAACGGTTCCGGAGGGTCAGAAGCAAAAGGTTCAGGGCGTCGTCAGTATCCGCAGCGGAGATTCGTTCAAAGTCCGGGATATTGACGGTGCCGAGACTACGGTGCTCTTGACGTCAAACACGGACGTCACGTCGCACGGATTTAACAAAAAGGACTATCCCATAACCTACATCATGCGCGGCCTGCGTTTGCAGGCTCAGGGAAAGGGGGATGCCCAGGGCAATCTGGTAGCCGATTGGGTCAGGTTTGATCAGCAGGACTTGCGAAGCGCTCAAGCTCTCGAGCAGACCGCTGAACTCGCTCAGGACAACGAAGCGAGAATTGCCGCCGCTGAACAGGCGGCTCGAGAGGCGGCAGCGAATGCCGAGCGGATGGCTGCACAAATTGCGGAAAACACAGCTCTCGCCAATGACGCCAGAGCCAGGGCTGATGCGGCACAGGCCCAGGCTGATGCGGCTTTCAAGTCTGCGGCGTTGGCCAACAACCGTATCAACGGACTCGATGATTACGACACGATTCGAAAAATTCCGGTCCTCTTCAAAGTGAACAGCAGCACCATTGACGCTACCGCCAAGCAGACTATCGACGAAGCGGCAGCCTGGGCCAAGGGGGAGAAGGCCAAGGGGAACGCCAACGGTTGGCTCGTTCAAGTGGTGGGATTTGCGGACACGACCGGCAAGACGGCGAAGAATCGCGCCCTGAGCGATCGACGCGCACAGGCCGTAATTCAATACCTGGTTCTCGTGCACAATTTGGATCTGCGCCGGCTGGTTCAACCCTTTGGCTATGGTGAAAACAACCCCGTCGGCGATAACAAAACTGCAGAAGGGCGCGCGCAAAATCGGCGCGTGGAGATCATCATTCTGCAAAACAAGGGGATCGCAAATACGGGTGTGAGCCAAAACCCGTAGTCCATCCGGGTAGCGAAGCACGCACTTTAACGGCCGGGTTGCCATTAACTGAAATATTGGAAATGGCAACCTGGCCTGATTGTCTAGCGACTGTCGCATTGCGAACGACAAAGAAGTTTCGGCAAATTCCGCTTCCAATCCGCTTCAATAACACCGACGCAGGCTGTCACTTTTGACAGTAGAAGGCCCTCGAAATCGCGAATACGATCGGCACGAATTTAGCAGAATCGACTGGGGACCTGATCAGCCTGAAAGGACGCGAAGCGAGCCCCACGTTTCGCCCATTGCCAATTAGAGGAGAATTTCAATGAGCATGAGAAAGCAAAGCAAAAAATCAATCACGACGTTGGTGGCTTTCGCCTTTGCCATAGCGCTGGTGACCGCAGTCAGATCCTCGGCGCAAAGCGCGACCAATGCCCGTCCCGTACGTGTTCCGCAAGGTGAGAAACAAAAGGTGCAGGGCGTTGTTAGTATCCGCAGCGGCGATACGTTCAAAGTCCGTGATCCAAGCGGAGCCGAAACCACGGTCCTTTTAGCTTCCGATACGGATGTGACATCACATAGCAGAGGCCTAAGGGGCAAAAAGGATTACCCCGTGACCTACATCATGAAGGGTCTGCGTGTGCAAGCGCAGGGCAGGGGAGATGCTGAGGGCAATCTGGTCGCTGAGTGGGTCAGATTTGATGAACAGGATCTCCGGGCTGCTCAGGCTCTCGAGCAGACGGACGAACTTGCCCTCGACAACCAGAGGAGGGTTGAGGCTGCTGAAGCAGCTGCTCGAGCGGCGGCAGAGGAAGCGCGGCGGATGGCGGGACAAATTATGGAAAACACCGCTCTCGCCAATGACGCCAGAGCCAGGGCCGACGCGGCACAAGCCACGGCAGACCGGGCTTTTAAGGATGCGGCGATGGCCAACAACCGTATCAACGGACTCGATGATTACGAGACGATTCGCACAATTCCAGTCCTCTTCAAAGTAAATAGCAGCGTTATTAACGCAACCGCCAAGAAGACGATCGACGAAGCGGCAGCCTGGGCCAAGGCAGAGAAAGCCAAGGGCAACACCAACGGCTGGCTGGTTGAGGTCGTGGGATTCGCGGATACCACCGGCAATACCGCGAAGAATCGGGCCTTAAGCGAACGACGCGCGAAGAGCGTAATTCAATACCTGGTGGGTGTCCATGGCTTGGATCTGCGGCGGCTGGTTCAACCCTTTGGATTTGGTGAAGGCAAACCTGTCGCGGATAACAAAACCGCGAAAGGGCGTGCGAAAAATCGCCGGGTCGAAGTCAGAATTCTGCAGAATAAGGGGATCGCGAACAAGGTGGCCGCAACTCCGTAGTCAATTCTTCGGGACGTAACAGCCAGGCCATAACGTGTCGTCTCGGTCAAACTTGGTTACGAGCAGGGGAGGTTCGCAAGGAAACATGACAACCAGCCGGGGGACTCTGTTGGTCGTCATGAACAATTGGGGCGCGGCGGCGGTGGGATGCGAAACGATTCGATCCGACCGCCGCCGTTGAACTTTGTCTCGCCGAGGATCAGCCAGACAACATTCGCCGTATCAGTCAGTCATTCGCGGTTTTCAAATCAGCAGGCGTCGCGTGGCTCACCGTTTGGCGCGCGCTTTTTGTACGTCGCCGGACGCGCCAATGACACGCCATGACACTCAGTCGTAGAGGCCCTGGTCTACTGCGACCTTTATTCATCAGTTCGATTCGCCGCCTCCAAATAACTCTCACTCATTCAGTACAAGACACACAGGACCGCTTGCTCCATCAGGCAGTCGGACAGACGAAATGTGGCGGAAACCGTAGCGACATCAAGATTCGAGCTAGTTCTCAGCTGCGTCTGGATTTCGGTTGGGCCCCCCACGCTTCAGTTGCGTCAGTCAAAGGACCAGCGGGCTCAGTGTCTGTGGAGGTCAAAGCCGGGTAACCGTTACTTTTGACCGTTAAGCGAGGGAAACACTGACATATTTCACTGGCAAGCAGGTTGGGTGAAGTAGATGCCAATGCCTAATCGTGTTCACCCTCGCCAACGGGTTCCGCGCTGGTTCTAATGTTGGCCATACTCCCAAGGTGCACGTCAAATTCAACGTAAACGGGCTTTTCGTTTCGAAGTAGGTCAAGGACTTGTGAGTAATCTTCTGCGAGGTAGTGGCATGAAATATAGCCGGATGATTTCCGGGTATCTGTAACAGGCAGCGTGGTCACGTCGCGATGAAAATATGCGGCGCCAATGAGGCCATCATTCTCATCTCGCAGACCAATGACGGCGCGATAGGGATAGCGGGCGGCATTTTTGGCTCCGGCGTAATAAGCCGCGTCGTATTTCTTTATCTCTACTATTGGCACGCTGATTCCGACGCCAGGAACTTTCCTTATGCGTCTCTTTCGTTTTTCAGGAAAAACCAACTTGAGTTAAAAATTGCCGGTACACTCGGCGTGTCCACAATCGCAATCAAGTTCAATGGTTTGGCCGGCACCTTCACACGAGGCGCTGCAATATTTTCCGTCCGGTTGTGCCGGACAACTGCAAACCGGGTTCTTACAAGTCTTCTTTTCGTCTGCCATAAATCCTCCCTGTTGAAATGGTTAAGAGTTTGCTCTGTTTCACTCTTGATTAAGGACAATAAAAGATTTGCCTCCCATAAGAGACTAGCCAATGAAACAGCCTTGGGATCGGACATGTCGGCATGAGCCACATTGGTTTTCAGATTACGGTGGCGCTGAATGATCCTAAATACGCGTCGCAGTATGCATACTGGCAAAACTGACAGGCTCGATAAGAACCGTCCGTGTCGTTTCAGCAGCGGCCAAACGCTTCATGATCTGAGTTTCAACTTCGGCCGAGACTGCGCTGGTTTCAAGTATGGCCCTAATAATTGTTGCCAGGCCCCTTTGACTCGGTTGTAATCCTGAGGACACAATAACGCGCGCTCCTCGGGTAACGTTCCGTTGTTAACAAGATAAGCAAACTTCTCATCATCGTGGCCATAGACTAGACAAATGGTGTCGAAGAATCGCTGCTCATCAAGAGAATGCTCATCCCAATAGATTTTCTTTTCGCCGCCGGCGAGATCAGCATAGAGTTTGAATGCGAGCGCGCCGTCAAGCGCCATTTGCTCTCCACCTTCCGTCGCCTCGATCAGAACCAAAGTCGATAGCTGATCGACTGCATCCTCTTCTCGTCCGGTGATCGGAACTTTCCAGGCATCAACCAAGGCATGCCCTAATTCATGAAAAAACGTCGCAGCGGTTGCTGCTGTGACGGCATCGTCCAGCTTTGTCTTATCCTTAATCTTCTTTGCAAAGAGCACGTAGTACTCGTCGACGAGTTGGTAGCAAAGAAATATCTGATGTGTTTCTGGGTCATAGTACGCGTCCGGTTGCTCGCAATCTTCCAACAAGACATCAATATCGAACGGAAGGATTAGACGCTGATTGAGCTCTGCAATTAGCTTTTCCACGGCCTGCGGACTGGAACGGGCCCGGGGCGTTTGTGAAGTGCTGGTCTCTTGGGGAGGTTGGTACCGAAGCCTCAGGTCTCCCTGATCCGCCACAACCTGATTGGTCTTTTTGTTAGTGCCATTGGCGGTTGGGGTTGAAACAGGCGTAGCCTGACGGCAGCCCGAAGAGGCACAACCGAGAACACTCAACAGAAGAACTGCTCGCCAAAAAGTGAAGCTTCGCATGGCCAGAGATCAGAATATCGAGGTGGAACTCACGACTGTAACTGTCATTTCTAACAGGATTCTGCGCCACCTCATAATCATCCAAAATGACGAAGCAGATGGGCCAAGATCGTTGATTCGTGTCGGTAGTGCTTGTTGGTTCTTGTGATTTAGGGATCATGACGATCCAGGATAGGAACCACCTAAGAAACACGAAATGGTAACGGCTGACTTCTTTATGTGATTGCTCTATTGAACGGTGGCAGGATACTTCTTAAAAACCTTCGCAATTCCTTTGTTGATCGGCTTGGTAACTATTTTCGCGTCCGCTACGGGATCTGGGCTGGGAGCACGTTGCAATACATCCTTTACCATGGCTCGGAAAACGATCCGGTCTGTTTTGTCCATTAAACTTATGAGCAGCGTTCCGGTGGTCACGTCTGACACTGCGACCCCGGCGGGTACTAAGCTCGCGTAGGCCGGGTTGACGTTGTATCCGTAGGAAACGTCGCCAGTCTGCAGATCGAAACCCGTGGCCGTGACATAGGAGATGCGCAGGTCGGCGTCTTTCTCCACCCTGGTGAGTCCCCTGGCGGTGAGTTCGCGTTCCAACGCGTTCACGATTATCTCGTTGACGAAAGGATTGCGCGCAGCGGTTGTGCTCGAAAACATGAAGGTTTTGTAATTCAGAAACTGAGGCGCCGGGTCGTGGCTTACCGTAGTCTTTTGTGCCACAGCCAAACTGGTGAATAACGCACTCAGCAAAAGCACGTTTGCCAGACAAATTAGACGCGGAGTTATTAGATCGGTTTTCATCTTGGCTCCTAACTAAGATCAAACTTCGAACCAGCTAGTCAGCGACAAACGTAAGCTGGATTTTTTTCTTCCTGGCGTTGCCGCTCGCTTCCATAGATAGGCTCGCAATGTCCGTCGCATCAGGTCGCAACAGTAGTTTCCCGAATCCTTCGGCGCTGTCAACGTTTATTCCACCAGTAATCTTCAAATCGATGCCCTGGCTAAGATCGACGGGTGCCGACCAGGTGCACTGAACGAACAACTGAAGGTCTGTAACCAGGGTGATTTCGCCCGTCCCATCTTCATCTAGTTTCACGACCACATTGGTAACCTTGTAGACTTCGTCACCGACTGTCAGTGTTCCCTTTCCGTGGGCGTTAGCGAGGAGGGATGTGAGCTTCCGCTGCTGGTCTGCGTTGGATAGCGCAAACGAAGCCAAGAGAAGGACCAGCGTAGTTACCACGAATAGTTTGCGGCTGAGTTTCATCAGACCTCGCTTCCTAATACCAAGTTCAACACTCGGACCTGATCTCTAATTCGTCGATTCTATTGAGCTAAGCCTCCCCAAGTAACTGTCAATTATGACAGTTGCGCTAATGCAAAACTGTCGACTGCGACCTGTAATTTTTGCCAGTAGTTTCTGCTCGAACAGTGAGTAAACATGGTTGGACTTAACGGGGCTGCTGGTGTTGCAACCCGAGCAAGAGTGGGCATTGCGCGCGGTTTGTTCAAAAAAGGAACGAAGCAGATATCAAACCGGCCCTGAATTCATCATGATCTTGGACCGCAGCGTGGTAACAAATTGCATTTCGATAGGAGTGGAGCAAATAAATCGTGGGGCGTTCAAGTAACGAATCCGACCAAGTCCTTTACGGGTACGTCCAGGGGCGGGGCGTCCCTCGGCAACGAGAGGTTTTGGCCGGCCGGTGGTCTCGCTTCACAGGCGAGAGCACCACGACTTCGGCCGCAACCTTCATCGAGTCGTCACCTGGTTGATGGGACTCGATGGAGCGGCCGGAGTCGATTCGTTCTCGTGCTGCGGTAACTGCCAGTGTTGGCAGCCGTAGGTTGTTGATATTAATGGTCGGGGCGAGAGGATTCGAACCTCCGACCTCTCGGTCCCAAACCGAGCGCACTACCAGGCTGTGCTACGCCCCGAACTAAGCATTCAATCAGGCAAACCTGCATTCTAGGGGCGCTCAAGCAGCCGGTCAAGTACCGTGAATTGTAAAGCAAACTGTTAGTTTGCTTGGTGACGTTATCAATATCGATCGCACGGAACCACATAGGTTCCGACGGTAGCAGCTTAGCAGCTTGCGTCCACATCGTGCCCGAGCCAACGACTGAGGAACCTCCGTATCCTTACTAGGGCGAGTGCGCGATGACTGATCCTGGCCTTTACCTCTGAAGGTAATTCTCCAAACGTTTGCTCGTAACCGTCGGGAACAAACACAGGATCAAACCCAAATCCATTAATGCCGCGTGGGACCGCGGCAATAACGCCGTCGCATTCTTCTTGCGCGACCGTTAACAGTTGCGGCTCACCGTTGGCGACAGACTTTTCCTGCGTTTCCCAGCCAGCCAACGCCATGCAGCAAACGAAGCGCGCCGCGCGATTATCATCCGCGTATTGAGACAGATCCTTCAGGAGTTTCTCTATGCGCTCAGTATCCGACGCATGCTCGCCGACGAAACGCGCCGACAAGACGCCCGGCTTTCCGCCCAGGGCATCCACTTCCAGTCCCGAATCATCGGCCAGTGAACATACGCCGGTCTGTCTTGCATAACCCAATGCCTTGATTGCTGCATTCTGCTCATACGTATGCCCAACCTCATCAACAGGAAGGATATTCGGAAATTCGTCCAGCGAACGGAGCTTAATGGGGAGCGAACTCAATGCCTCATGAAGCTCGCGGACCTTCCCCTCATTACGAGTTGCAACCAATATCTCCAGAGGTGGATTAGCAGTCATGCTCGTCCGAACTATCTTGAGTCGGGTCCGGTTCTGGCGGGACCAGATTGTTCCGGAACGACCAAAGGAAGAACTGAGCTGAACTGTCCCAAAGGCGACCGAGTAATTCGTTCGATACCCTGGTCGTCCAGAGTAGTTTCAGTTACTGAAAATGGTAAGCCGGCTACCACCGCGTCGACGCGTTCAGGCGTCAGTGGAGGGTCGCCCTTGGCGGCGATCATGGCGGAAATAAAATTGCGAACGCGATTGCCATCATCTGTGTAGGTAACTATGTTAGCGGCGGTCGATGAAGGGACAAAGAACGTGATTCTTTTAAGTTTTTCCGCATTCAATTCTGTATTGACTGCGAGGATGCCTGAGTAGCGTCGCACATCCGCTGAAGGTCCAACGACAATGAAGTCACTAATGAAGCTGGCGGCGAATTCGCCCTGAGCATTCTCAAAAGTCTCAAATTGCTGCCCCTGATCGTTACGGGGAGTCAATCCCATTTTCTTTGTAAAAACATCTCGCAGCGTGCTGCGATCTTGCACGTGTCCAATAAGAATGGAGCGCTCGCCATTTTCGTCCAATCGCAGGGTTAGCAATTCACCATCGACAGCGCTAAGAAATGAATCGGGATCGTTGATGCCATACGAGAGAAGCGACGATTTCAATAGGGAAGAAAAAACGATCGTTGATAGGGCATCGACCTGGGACGAGACGGCAGTTTTCAAGCTCAGCCAAGTTGTGGCAGGACTGGCAAAGCGGTAAGAAGTAACCGAATAAACGTCCTCAGGCAGCAAACGCTCCAGCTGTGAATTGACGTTGGCAACAGCAAAGCTGGGTTTGAGGCGAGCGGCAATCGGAGGCTGAAGAGTGATTAGGTACTGGTCCTCAATACCAGTTAGGTAAGGCCGGGAGGTCCAGGCAAGGCTGCCAAAAATTTTAGCCGCTCCATTTGTGATCAGCCTTTGAAACTCAGTGTCTCCTGGCGCGCGACCCAATAACAGTGGTAACCCGACAGCGAGCAAGCGTGCGCTGTTTGCCGGTGGTACGTAGCCAAATGCCAGGTCGTGTTTTCTTGCAAGCTGAAGTCGCACTCGGCGAAGCTCGACATCATCCTTCAAGCTTGGCCGTCGCCCAAGAGATACAGCCATGCACGTCTGCACTACCCGTTCTGTGTTACCGACAATTACAAGACTGCCGATGATGGTTGCAACGATCTGCCGGGAACCCTCGGGAGCGCTCCATTCGATGAACTCAACTCCATCAATGGAGAATCTTCGCGAAGTTGGACGCCCGTAGGTCTTTTCGGCAAGTGTCTTAACGGCCTGTTCAACCGGCGCTCTGATTCTGCGCTCTGAAGTGTGAGTCTCAATGAGAACAGCCCCTTCGGGCTTTATTCTCAGCGTGTCGGCTTCCTCAATTGCACCCAAATCAGTAACTACGGCGGCTACCTGAGCTCGCGCTAAAATCACCGACTCGATCGGCCCGATGCCCGTCCACTCAACCACGTGCTGAAGCCAACGGCTTTGAGGTGCCCTGGTTGGCGTTCCCATTGCCCTTTCAAAGGCTCTCCAGGCTTCAGTGCCGGCGATCGTTTCGACGACCTGTGATGGTTCATTCGCCTCGAGGTAAAGCATGGAATCAGCTGGCGCATACGAGGCCATGTCCAGCTTGGTCGGCCTTAGCCACCACAGCCAACATGTCAAAAGGACAAACAGGAGGAGGGTCAGCAGCAAAAGCCAGCGGGTTCGTCTCATTGCGTCGCATCCTAACCGTAGGCCTGACAGCAGGCAAGCCGAGTCTTTCCAGGATTTAGTCGTAGAATCTTCCAGAAATGACTCGCCGGCCTCCAGAAATCACTCGATCCGAGATCCAAGCTCTAGATAGAAGCATGGTTAAACAACGCAAAATAGCAGTTGACAATGTTTAGCGCGTACCGTATTCTCCATTTCGACGGCTGTGAGGAAGCCTGCCTTCCTTAAGGCTCAAGCCTCTTTTCCTCGGTGCCGGGTATCACTCGCCTTCGTTTTTGCGGAAGGCTAATCCACTCAGAGATATTAGTTTTTTTGTCTAAAGCCGAAACTCTGCGCGCGCACGCGCGTCCCGTCCCACAACTCCCTCCCCAGGTAGGTCCCCGAGATGACAATCGCTTTGAAAAACGACAACCAAGCTCCGCCGAGTAATAAAACAGTTAAGAGCCGGCTCCCAAGGGCGATGAAAGCCCGCGCTCGTTTGCGTGAACAGCACAGAATCCGCTCTCTTTATGTTGCGAGGAATAAATAGACATGTTCAACAAAAGTAACGGCAAGAAAAATCTGGTCGGTCTCGATATCGGGTCCAGCTCAATCAAGGCTGTGGAGCTTCAAAAGAAGGGAAGCAGCTACTACCTGGTCAACCTCGGATTCGAGAACCTCCAGGCTGACACGGTAGTTGATGGCCAAATCATGGAGCTCAATAACGTCTCTGATGTTATTACCAGCATCTTTACCGAGCACCAGATTAAGACCTCACGAGTAGCGGCCGGAGTCAGTGGCCACTCTGTGATCGTGAAAAACATTGTGCTCCCGCAGATGAGCGAAGACGAACTCCGCGAGTCATTCAGCTGGCACGCCGAAGAACATATTCCGTTTGATATCTCAGATGTCAACCTCGACTATCACGTTATCGGCACCTCCGCAGACGCTTTGAACGTCCTGATGGCTGCCTGCAAGAGCGACAAGATTGCAAACGTCAAACAGGCGATTCAGTTGGCTGGTAAACAGCCAGTCGTCATCGACGTTGACACCTTCGCACTACAAAATTGTTATGAGCTCAACTACCAGCCCAAGCCGGGTCAGGTTGTCGCGCTGCTGAATATCGGCGCCTCAACGATGAACATCAACATCCTCAACGGCTCACGTTCGGTATTTGCGCGTGATGCTTCGGTCGGTGGTAGCCAGTACACAAGTCTGCTGCAGAAGGAACTCGGTTTGACATTCGAGCAAGCTGAAGCAGTCAAGCGTGGGTATCCGCTGCCTGAGGGCATTGAGCAGCGTCCCATACAACCAATCATCGAGACGGTTTCCGACATCCTCGCACTAGAGATTCGCAAGACCATGGACTTCTACCGCGCGACGGCAGAAGAAGGTGAGGAAGCCATTCAGAAGATTCTTGTGGCTGGAGGCAGTTCCAAGCTGCCAGGCCTGACCGACTATCTTGCGAAGCGATTCGAAGTGCCGGTCGAACCGTTTGATCCTTTCCTCCAAATACAGGTTGACGGGAGGAAGTTTGACCCCGACTACATGAAAGAGATCGTCCCGGATATGGCAATTGCCGTCGGTCTCGCTTTGAGAGGAGTGGAAGCGGCATGATCAAAATTAACTTACTGGAATCCATTACTGACCGACCCACAGGGGCAGCAATGGTGGAGGCGAGGGTTTCAACCCCTTTCGTGCAGACACTTCTGCTGGGCCTCACTGTGTTTGGTCTCCTAATTGTCGCCCTTGGTTACAATTATGTGAGCACGAGATCGGCCCACACCGCTGCTGAAGCCGAACTTCAGACGCAGCGACAAATTAATCAGCAGATGCTTGCAGTAAACAAAGAGCAGGCAGAGCTGGATAAGAAGGCTCAGGACATTCAGGGCCGCATCGATGCGATTAAGCGGTTGCGTGGATCGCAAACGGGACCCACCGCAATTCTTCGTGACATTAAGGCACGGTTCGACAGTGTGCCGGGAGTCTACTTTGAGAGTCTTGAACAGAAGGATAACCAACTCACAATCAAAGGGTTCTCACCCAGCGAAACTGCGGTTGCGCAATTCGGCAAGCTTTTCGAGTTCTCCGACGGACTGTTCACCAACCTAAATATCGAAACAGTGCGCGAAAACAGCAAGGGAGCTGGTGATGAGAAAACCGAGACGCGCCCTGACGCAGTCGTCATCGTTCAACATCCGGAGGTTGTTAGTTTCATCGTGAAGTGTACTTACAGCCCAACGCCTCCACCTCAGGCAGCGTCAAAGCCAGCCGCAAACCAAGTGGCGTTGAAAAAGTAAACGCTCAGTAACTCACCCATACCCGCCAATAATTGGGGGAAGGAATCTAAAAAGAGATGAAAATCGGTAATCTTCCATCAGTGCCCTGGTATCTGAAACTCGTTGTGTTCGCAATCGTGGCTGCGGTTGTCTATGTCGGCTTCTGGTATTTCATTACCAAACCCATTAACGACGAGACGAAAGAATTCAAAGACGAGATCGCGCAACTGCTTCCACGTAACGCGCAGGCGCAAATCGCATCTCAGAGACTCAACGAGTTCCGTGCGGTCTACAAAGCACGCGAAGAAGAGTATGAAGAGTTGAAGGCCCTGTTGCCCGAACAGCGTGAGCTGACGATGGTTTTACAAACTCTCCAGGAGCGGGCCCGAACAAATGGACTCGTGCTGAAGAAGTTTACTCCTAAGGACGACGTCCAACAGGAAAACTATAATGGTAAGCGAATCGAAGTTAGTGTCACCAGTACATTCCCTTCGCTGCGCAACTTCTTTGAACAAATCGCTCACTACCAGCGCATTGTCTCGATCACCAACTTCAAACTGGAGCAGGCGGCTAATCAGTCTGCTTCCACGACGGTTGAAGCGACATTTGATTTGACTGCGTTCTACGTTTCGGCTGAAAAACTTCAAAAGCCGGCAGCGCCCGCCGCGGGCACTGGGCAAGCTCCTACCGCCGCTACACCTCCAGTTAACTAGAAAAATCAAGACATCGTTTGGATAATAATCATCATGAAGCAAACAAAGACTCTGCAATTCGGATTTAGCATTCTTGCGATTGTTGCTTGCATCGCGCTCACTGGCACGGTACCCGCTGCTAACGGGCAAGAAAAGAGCGAATCGAAGAAGGAAGCGAAGGAAGCGCCTGTCCGCTCCAATCAAGGTGGCCGCGACCCATTCAGGAAGTATGAGCTTCCCCGAGTAGTTGTGAAAAAAGCCGGCACGCTGATTTCGACGCCGTCGATTCAGGACCGGATCGAGCAGTACAAGGCCCAGAAGCTGGCGGCTATGAATGCCCGAGTAGCTGCTCCAAAGCCCACGACTGCTTTCCTTTTGAGCGAAGTACAAGTCATCGGCATTTCCCGTTCGCCGCGTGGCTACGCAGCAATCATTGAAGCTTCGCCGATAAAGTTGGCATACGTGATCTATCCGGGCGAGCGTTTTTATGATGGCCAACTGGTGGCCATCGAAGACAATCGTCTCATCTTCCGTCGCGAGACAGTTTACTCAGACGGGAAACGTGAGCGCTCGGTTGAAATGAAATCTCTTAGACAGGCCAGCACCGCCGAGGTTCTTACAGCCACGCCGGTCAGGACCGCCGCTGCCAGTTCCAACCAGGCAGAAGCGGAGAAGAAGTTTGAAAAACCAGCCGCTGACAAGCCTTAAGTTTTCGGTTTTGAATCGGTCTTGACCGGTTTGAAATCTCCACCGCGTTGCTCACCCAATCAGACCGAGCGGCAAGTAAGCTACGCAGTTTGACAATCAACCCCCGGACGATACCGCGTGTGCGGCCCGCGCTTTTGTTAAAGAGCAAAGAGCGTAGTGCGTGGCGGTCAACGTCCAGAAATTCCCCAAGGAGGGAAAAGATGCTTTATCAGTCTCGAATTAAAAGTGCCACAAAAAGGGCCACGCTCGTCCTGGTATTCCTTTGTCTTGGTGGCATCAACATTTTGGCTGCCGACAACTCCGAGGCAGCCTCCACCGACAAGCTGGCTCATGCCGACGCTACTGTTGACCAGCTAGCCGCGCAGCAGCAGCCTTCTCCTTCGCCGGCGGTTACGCCCAGTGCGGCGATGTCGCCTGCGACCGACAAGGCCCAGTCTCAACAGGGACGGCAATACGGCCAGCCCGGTTTCGTGGGCGAACCAATCAATTTGAATGTGGTCAATGCCGACATTCGCGACATACTCAACTATATTACTGAGCAGTATGGCGTGAACTTCGTAATCGACCATTCTGTAGGCGCAGTGCCGGTGACCGTAAACGTTCAGGACGTGCCCTGGAACATCGCTCTCGAAGCGGTGCTCAAGGCGAATCGCCTGGGTGTCGAAGCCAGTGGCAATATTCTGCGCGTTGCGACAACCGAAGTGCTTGCGAAAGAGTTTGAAACTCAGAAGGTGATCAATGATTCGCGACTCGATTCCTCGCCGTTGGTGACGGAGTTCATTCGTTTGAACTACGCACGTGCGTCGGGAACTCTGGCGCAGGCCGCTGGTTCAACGGGCGCCTTTTCCGGCGGTTCAACGAACCTGAGCTTTAGCGGTGGTGCTGGAGGAGATTCAACCGGAGGAAGCGGCGACCAGGGTTTACTGCCCATCATTTCGCGCCGGCTTTCGCGTCGCGGCTCTATCGAAGTCGATGGACGCAGCAACACGCTGATCATCACTGACGTGAAGGAAAACATCGAAGCGGTTCGCCAGCTCGTCGCGATTCTGGACCAACCAGAACCGCAGGTCGAGATCGAAACACGCATCGTAATCGGTTCACATAACTTTAGCCGTGACCTCGGCGCGCAGCTCTCAGCGGGAGTTGTGAACCTTGGCCGTGGAGGTTTGGGTAGTCTTTCAACGTTGCCTGCTACTTCCAGCAGCAGCGGTGGAGGTGGCGGTGGTAGCGGTAATTCGCTTCAAAGTGGTCCCAATCCGTTTGGGGTCTTTGGTGGCGTAGCTGGAACGAATCAACCGCTTGGTTCACTTGGAGCGGCAGCCGCAAGCACCGTAATCGGCTTGACCACCGGTCTTTTTGGAACGGCTCAAATCAGCGCGCTGTTGACAATGGCAGAAACTCGCGGCCAGGCAAAAACAGTTGCCACGCCACGCGTCACCGCCTTAAACAACCGACCGGCGCAAATCGAGAGCGGCTCCCAGATTCCGGTGCAGACCACACAGGCAGCATCCGGCACCGCGATCGTAACCACTACGTTCGTCTCGGTTCCTCTGCGTCTCTCCATCACTCCGCAGATAACGGACGCTGGTACCGTCATCCTTCGCGTGACCATTGAAAACAACACTATCAACACCGGCATTGCAGTTGGCGGCGTTCCGGGTATCGACACCCAGCGCATGCAGACTGAAGTGCTCGTACCAGATGGTGGCACGACCGTGATGGGTGGTGTGTTGGCGGACACTGAAGGTGAAACTCGGCAACGCACGCCTGGTCTCGCCTCGCTGCCAATTCTCGGGAATCTCTTCAAGCGCAAGCTAGTTACGCGCCAGCAGAGTGAGATTCTCTTCTTCATCACACCGCACATCTACCGGCCCGACTACCAGGGTCGTCCAACGGGCACTAATCCGGTATCTGGTCCACGAACAACAACAATTTCGCAGCCAGTTCCTTTGGGTAATCCGACCAGCAACACTCCGACGCCGACCCAGTTGCAACAGCAGCAGTCAGCGCCACAGTCGGCCCCACAGGGCTTGAACGCGCCGTCCCCATCCGGTCCGCAGGCAACAACGCCGAACGCGCGGCCCGGCTCGTTGAGCGGTGAGCGTCCTTAACCCTAAAACTTGCGAGGTACGTCGCTATGTTTAAGGCAACACTAGAAGCAGTACTTGAGCGCACCGAGGGCAGCCTCGGTGCTCTCATCATGGGCGTTGACGGGATTGCGGTGGAACGGTCACTTAAAGAGGCCGGCCAGGAAGCAAACCTGGATGTAGCCGCTGCTGAGTTTACGTCGCTGGTAAGAAACGCACAGAAGGCAGGCAAGGACACAGGACTCGGTCGCCTCTGCGAACTCATGATTTCGCTCGACGGAGCGGTCTTGTTAATGCGCCTCTTGGGCCGAGACTATTTTGTGGTTCTGGCAGTGAGCCCGGAAGGCAATTTAGGCAGGGCGCGCTATGAGCTACGCAAAGCCGAGCTACAACTCAAGAAAGAGTTTGCCATCTAACCGATGCGCAATTCTGGGGTGTAATCTTGGAATTCACAGACAGAGCTAGAACCACTTACAAAGCAACCGCACCTTTCGTCCTTCGCCTACTTTTCCTCTTCGCGCTACCGCTGGCTATTTGTAGCCCCGGTAGCGCTGCTTCATTAACGGGAAAGGTAACCGAGGTAGTTGATGGTGCGAGCATAGTTGTTCTTAGTGGCAATCATTCCTTGAAGGTCAGGATGATAGGCGTGGCTCCACTTGAAAAGGACCAGCCTTACGCTGATGTTGCGCGCCAGCATATATCAGACTTGATTCTCAACAAGTTTGTGGTGGTGCGTTACTCGTTGCTGCGGGATGGATATCTGGTTGGTCAAGTGCAATACGGCACCATGGATGTCGGCGCTCAGATGATTCGTGATGGTGTCGCTTGGTACGACAAATCGGAGAGCTCAGACTCGAGGCGTCTCACCGACACAGACCAGCAAATCTACTCAGCGTCGCAGGAAGCGGCACACGGTGAGAGGCGTGGTCTTTGGCAGGACCAGTCGCCAATGTCTCCCTGGGACTTTCGCAAAGCTCAGCTTGAAGCGCAAACTGCAGCGCAGCTTGCGGCTTATAAGAGTCTGCCAAAGAGTACGGCCTCCACACCAGGCGAAGCGTCTCACGTTACTCGGGGAACCCAGGCGGGGCTTTCGAGTGAGGACCTCATGGGAGGCATGATCGGACCTGGTTCGCTCCTGGGACCTAGGGCCGAAAAACCAATCTCCTCTGAGAGCACGCCCGGTCGTTGGATGCGGTACCAGCCGGATGGTCACCATTTTTCGATTCTTGTTCCTAGCGATGCACATGTGACTACGTCTCAGATCCTTGACGATGAGGGCAAGGTAGAAACCGTAAACTACCTAATTGGCCTCGATCGTAAAGTTGTTTATTTGCTGATGTGGACTAAGGCACCCAACCTCCATCACACAGATGCTTCCGTCGCTGACCAAGGAATAAAGTCCTTGCTTGCAGGAATGAACAGAGGGGCGCAGCGGACGGGCATTGCTGTGACTGCGACTCCAGGTCGGAATCTCAGTTTGTCGGGTTATAACGGCAGAGAATACGCACTCAGCATGGAACCGGTTAAGGGAGTAGTTCGTGTTTTATCAAAGCAAACTGGCAACGACCGCGAGATCATTATCTTGTTGACTCTGATCGGTCCCTACAGCGAGACTTCCGGCAATGACTTTCTGAACTCACTAAGAATAGACTCGAATTCAGCGAAATAGCCCGGGTTCACGGTAATCTCACGTAGGGCATTCCCCGCAAGATGATCCTTTGGCGTCTTGAGACGCGGCGAGGATGCAGCTGTGGGTTGAATATTGTCCGCGGATTAGGAATCATTGCCGATAGAAATGCTGCCTCGTTTGCGCTCAAGGCGGACGCTGGTTTGTGAAAGTAATGTTGGGCCGCAGCCTCTGCTCCATAGATGCCATCACCCCATTCGATGACGTTTAGATAGAGTTCAAGAATCCTGCGCTTCGTCAGCAGCCGTTCCAAAAAGACTGTAAGTATCGCTTCCTGTCCTTTGCGAAAGAAAGACCGGCGCGAGGAGAGGTAGAGGTTCTTCGCCAACTGCTGCGAGATTGTTGACGCCCCGCGTTTAAAATCAGGAAGAGTTGGCAGCCAGTCCTCGTTTTCACCCTCCTTCTTAGCCTCCCGTGCAGCATCGCGCAGCGCATCGTCCCAGGCTTTCTGGAGCGCCTCATAATCGAAGCCGTGATGCGTCGTAAAGTTTGTGTCTTCGCCTGCCAGAACGGCACGTTGCAGGTTGGGAGAAATTCTGTCGAGGTTGACCCATTGCTGTTCACGCCTGGGCTGTTGTCCAAGCGACTCAGCCTCGCTTGCGCGCGCTTCGATCATGGAGCTGGTCATGGGGTTTTCTGTTCGTAGGCGCGATATGCGAATCAGCATGATCGTCTCATACCCGATAACCCCAATGAAGAGGCCGAGAAAGACAAGTAATAGACCTTTGATGATTCTTCGCATTCGTGCGATCTTCTTATCTTAGTTTCCAAGGAGGAGTGCCGGGAAAACAAGCGAGTTTCTGAACAATTAAATCATCGGGAGCGTTGTCGCGGATCAAGGTATTCCCGCAATCCGTCTCCGATAAAGTTGAAGGCGAGTACAGTGAGAGCTATGGCGATGCCCGGGAATATCAAAGCGTGCGGCGCGGCCTGAAGCGTTGAGAGGTCGCGAGCCTCTTCGATCATAACGCCCCATGAGGGCGCTGGCGGTGGTACGCCCAAGCCCAGGAACGATAACGCCGCTTCGGACAAGACAGCTCCGGCCATCCCCAGGCTAGCCTGCACAATCAACGGCTGAATGGCGTTGGGCAAGATGTGAATCAGGAGTATGCGAGCATCGCTAGCCCCGAGTGCCCGGGCTGCCTGGACAAAATCATACTCGCGTACCTTCAACACCTGCCCCCGAATCAGTCGCGCATAACCAACCCAACCAATAATACAAAGTGCCAGAATTAGCTTGTTAAGCCCGGCGCCCAGAAAAGCCACCATCGCGATCGCCAGCAGCAGACCGGGAAAAGCCAGAAAGACGTTGAATACATAGCCGGAGATGAATCGATCGATCCAGCCACCGTAGTAGCCGGCCAACGCTCCGAATACTGTACCGACCAGCGCTGAAACGAAGACCACGACAATGCCTACTTTCAGTGAAATACGTGCACCGAAGACGACGCGAGAGAATATGTCGCGGCCGGTCGAGTCGGTCCCAAAGAAGTATTGTGCAGAGGGAGGCAGATAACGCAGGGAAAGATTAGTGGCTCCGACATCATGCGTAGCAATCCAGGGAGCGAAAACTGCGGCAATCACCAGGATTGCTACGATGATAAATCCGACGATGGTTAGACGATTCACAATTATTTAGGTTTTGGGTTTTTGGTCAGATCAAGAAACCCTAATGCGCGGATCCAGCCACCTGTAAACCATGTCCGTTACCATATTGGCTATGATGTAGGTCATGCTGATTACCAGTACGCATCCTTGCACGACGCGATAGTCGCGTTTGCCAATCCCATCCTCTACGAGTAGCAGTCCCAGTCCGGGCCAACCGAAAAT